>SIBV01000007.1 GCA_009694965.1 Candidatus Zambryskiibacteriota bacterium | reverse complement strand
TGAAAAAATACACTATATCGTTATTATTTGTTGGAATTTTATTCATTGTTCCTATTTTTACACAGGCTCAATCCGATGTTGATACATCTGGAGAAGAATCGTGCGCTGTGCTATCTACAAACCTCCGTTACAGCGCTCGTGACAATGTTCCATATGGAACTCCAGTCCTTGGTGCTTTAGATAGTGGTGTGGAAAGATCTGCTCTTACAGCTAATGTACTGGAATCCATAAAGTTAATATTGGAGGAAATGACAAAACTCTTGAGATAAAGGTGTAAAATTCAACTAAATTTTACTTAATAATTGGCTTGTGCTTGCTGTTTTTGCCAGAGGTTACTCAATAAGGTATAATAGGTGGATGATTCATTTTGATAAAGTCTCGAAAGTGTATACAGACAATTGTGCGGCACTAGAGGAAGTGTCTTTTTCTATTGAACCAAAAGAATTTGTTTCTATTGTGGGACACAGCGGAGCAGGGAAAACAACTCTTTTGAAAATGCTCCTTGCAGAAGAAAAACCAACAAAAGGAAAAATATTTTATGAATCAACCGACATCCATACACTTAAAAAGGGTGAGATCAATAATTTTAGAAGGAAAATTGGAGTAGTGTTCCAGGATTTTAGGTTGCTTCCTAATAAAAATGTTTATGAAAACATAGCTTTTGCTATGGAAGCTGCGGGTAGAACTGATGAGGAGATAGAGGTAGATGTGCCGTATGTTTTGGATTTGGTTGATTTAAGTAAAAAGATTTGGAATTTCCCTCATGAACTGTCTGGGGGAGAGAAACAGCGAGTTTCTATCGCTAGAGCTATTGTAAATCAGCCAGATGTTATTATTGCTGACGAGCCAACTGGAAACCTAGACCCCTTAAATACCTATGACATCGTTCAGATTTTGAAAAAGATTAATGATTTAGGAACCATTGTAATTTTAACAACACATAACAAAGGAGTGATCGATTCCCTAAAGAAGAGAGTGATTACGATGGAGAATGGGAGGATCATCAGGGACGACAAAGAAGGTAAGTATGTTATTTGATAGATAAACATACGAATATGCGAATAATACAAATCTACAAATGGTTACGAATAAAAATGATGTATAATTGTATTATTCGCAGTCATTCGTATCATTCGTATCATTAGTATATTCGTTAATTCGTATATTAAATTTCATGATGTGGATCAAAATAAAAAGAGTAATACGTTCAGGATTCTATAGCTTTTGGCGAAACGGCTTCGTTTCGCTGTCTTCCATACTTGTTATGGTCGTCACTCTTTTTGTTATCGGATCTACAATTTTCTCAGGAGTTATTTTGGATTCCACCTTACAACAGATTCGCGAAAAAGTGGATATAAATGTTTACTTCGTGACGTCTACTCCTGAGACTGATATTTTGGATATGAAAAAAAGCTTGGAACAACTTCCAGAAGTACAGCTCCCTGTTGTGTATGTTTCTCGGGAGCAAGCATTGATTGATTTCCGAAAGAGACATGAGAACGACCAGTTTACTTTGCAGGCATTGGATGAGTTAGGAGAGAATCCACTTGGAGCAACGCTTAACATAAAAGCCAAAGACCCTGCTCAATATGAAGGTATTGCAAAATTCTTGGATAATAAGGGGTCACTTTCTGCTGGAGGAAATAGTATTATAGATAAAGTAAACTATTATCAAAACAAGGATGCCATAGACAGACTTACAAAGATAATAAACTCCGCCAATCGTCTGGGATTTATTATGACAATTTTCCTGATTATTATTTCAATACTAATTACCTTTAACACACTTCGTTTGGTGATATATATGTCTCGAGATGAGATATCTGTGATGCGACTAGTTGGGGCTTCAACAAACTATATTAGAGGTCCGTTTTTTGTGGCTGGGGCTATTTATGGTTTTACATCGGCAATAGCAACGCTTATTATTTTCTACCCAATAACCCTTTGGCTAGGTTCAACTACGGAAGACTTCTTTGTGGGGCTTAATATTTTTCAATACTACGCATCACATTTTGGTGAGATATTCCTTATTATAGTTGGTTCGGGAGTTGCTATAGGTTCTATATCCAGTTTTCTCGCAGTCCGAAAATATCTTAAGGTCTGATTATGGCAAAGAAAAATCATAAATACATTTTCGTAGTTGGTGGTGTTATGTCAGGAGTCGGAAAGGGTATAGCTTCGTCGTCGATTGGTAAAATTCTTCAAAGCAAAGGTTTCAAGGTCAATCCAATAAAGGTTGACCCTTATTTAAATGTGGACGCTGGAAATATGAATCCCACAGAGCACGGAGAAGTCTTTGTACTTGATTCTGGACTTGAAACAGATCAAGACATGGGCAACTACGAGAGGTTTCTCGAAATAGATTTGAGTAACGACGACTATATGACATCGGGAATGATTTACAAACATGTGATCGATAAAGAAAGAAACTTAGGCTATAGAGGAAAGTGCGTAGAGGCTATTCCACATATAACAGAGGAGATTGTGAGGCGCTGGAAGAAGTCGAGTGAGCACCATGAGTCAGACATTTCTCTTATCGAGATTGGTGGAACAATAGGGGATTATCAAAATATTTTGTTTATAGAAGCCGCACGAACGCTCAAAATAAAGCATCCACAAGACGTGATGTTTATAATGGTTTCATATCTCCCTGTGCCGGGGTCCTTGGGTGAAATGAAAACCAAGCCAACTCAGAACGCAGTAAGACAACTGAATTCTTATGGAGTTCAACCAGATATAATTATTGCGAGAGGTACTCACTCACTAGATTTTAAAAGAAAAGAAAAAATTGCATTCTCTTGTGCAGTCGCTCCTGAAAATGTTATTTCTGCTCCTGATATAAAAAGTGTATATGATGTGCCTTTAAATTTTGAAAAAGACAGGATAAGCACGATTATTATGAAAACTCTTCACATAAGAACCAAGGCTCACAATGGGGAATTGGAGGAATGGAGAAAGTTTGTTCAAAGGAAAACTAAAGCAAAGCATAAGCTAAAGGTGGCGGTAGTTGGGAAATATTTTGATACTGGTGACTTCGTGCTATCAGACGCATATGTTTCTGTTATCGAAGCGATAAAGTTTTCTTCATATTGGAAAGATAGTGATGTCGAACTTTCTTGGCTCAACTCAAAAGATTACGAAACTGATTCAAAAAAAGTTTCTGAATTAAAGGACTATGATGGAGTTATAGTACCAGGTGGGTTTGGTGAAAGTGGGGTAGAGGGAGTTTTGCAGGCGATAGAGTATGTTCGTAAAAATAAAATTCCCTATCTTGGACTGTGTTACGGCATGCAATTAGCCGTTGTTGAATATTGCCGAAATGTTTTGGGGTGGAAGGACGCTAGTACCGCCGAGATAAATCCTAAATCTTCCCATGTGGTTATCGATATAATGCCAGAGCAAAAGAAGATACTGGAAGATGGAAACTATGGTGCAACAATGAGATTGGGAGTGTACAAAGCCTTACTTCGCTACGGAAGCATCGCCAGGGAAGCTTATGGAGAGTCAGAAGTGTCGGAAAGGCATCGTCATCGATATGAGGTTAACCCTGAGTATATAGAAGAAATAGAAAAAGCAGGGTTAATGTTCTCAGGAACGTCCCCCGACGGGAAACTAATGGAATTTGCAGAACTCCCTCGCTCAGCACATCCCTTTTTTGTTGGGACGCAAGCCCATCCTGAGTTTAAGGCTAGGCCCATGCATCCGCACCCACTCTTTACGGCTTTTATTACTGCGTGCTTGAAAGGAAAGAAGTAATTTGAATTATTTTATAGCTATAAAGTGAAAAACATGCCAATGCTTAGCTTCGCCTGATGCTACCGTTCCCTCCGCTTCTTTTTCCGAAAATACTTCAACTTTGAGATCTTTCAATAATCTTTTAGCCTCATCTATTGTTTGAAAAGCTAGGTTCTTTCCCTTAACCTTCCAATCATCTCTATTGCCAAAAAATTGACCAGCAAATACTCCATCTGGTTTCAAAGAAGAAATTAATTTTCCAATAAATAATTCGAAATCCGTGGGTCCATAAAAGGGGAGGGCAAACTGCGCTATTATCAAATCATAACTATCTGGGAGTAGGATTAAGTCTTTGTATTGAATGATTGAGACTTCTAATCTTTTATCATTTATTTCTTTAGCAAAAGTTTCGACTTCGGGTGAGCTATCTACCGCGACTACTTTTTTAAACCCTGAATCAAGCAGAAATTTGGATTCAATTAAGGTTCCCGCACCAAGATCAAGTGCCAAATCTTTATTTTTGCAAAACTTTAAAGCCTTAACTAGTAATGGGCTTGGTGGTCTGGATAGGTGCTCTTTGTAGTAGGTTTTCCAATCGGTCATATAATTTTATCTATGAATGCATCCAGCCCAACAACAAGGTCTACGTTTTCCTTCTTTCAGCTCAACTCGGGTTCTTTCAATTCTTTTCTTTCTAGTTTCTGGTTTAACTGCGGCAATAACCCAGCAAATCCATTCGTTTCGAGCTAGGGGAGTAATGCTCTCCCAAAAGGATATAGCTTTAGAATCAGCACACAAGGCTTCCTTCATATCTGAAGGGATTTTATGACTCATTGTTATGTCCTGTTACTTTAATATTAAGTATTTTATTTTTCAAAAGTATAGATACTAGGACTGCAAAGGTAACTAACAATAGATAAAAGCTTAGTATTTCCAAATAACTATACGGTACTTGTCTGAGCATCCCCAAGATAACTGTCAATATCCATGAAACCATTGAAAGCGCTCCACTCGCCAAGAGAAAAGTAGATTTTTTAATAAAACTTGGAGATTCGTTAAACTTTAGACCTATATGCTTACTAATGTGGGGAAGGTGAATGAGGTGAAAGACAATCCCGTTAAGAATAATGATGGCAACAATAGTAACTTTGACTAGAAACTTTGGAGAATTGAGATAGCGTGATGGGTCAGTCATAAATAATAGAATTCCAGAAATAATTAACACAAACACGCCAGCCCAGACTAGTTTACTACCTAATTTCATAAAATCTAGTTCCGTCTTTTCAATCACACCATCTTTGATTGTTTTAAAAAACATTGCGTCACTAGCGAAGGCTCCTCCAGCACCCAGTACCGCGCCAAATACATGAAGGATGAGATATATTGTTTTGATAGTTATAAATTCAGGTAACATGTGACTATTATAGCCTAAAAAGGTAAGTTTATTTAGTTGAAGTCTGTTATGACGGAACTATTTTAAGGATTTCGGAATACCAAAATATAATTTGATAGTTTTTTTACCGCTCATTGCTAAGGCGATAGACCTCATGCAACCATCGTCAATGTCTCCTGTCATTTTTCTTTTTAGTCTTTTTCTACCTCTGGTCCCAGTATCAGTTTTAAAAACTATCGGATACAGATACTTTTCATTCTACTCAAGATGATCCTTAATCTTTAGTATGTTTGGAATACTATGCTTCGGCCTTCTTTTGATTGATTTTGAATTTCTCCTGAAACCCCTTGAAACTTTCTCTGCGGTCTCAGCGAGACTCCCGTTTGTCCATCTCAAGGGTAAATTTCCTGCTCTCGTCCATACTCCTAATTCATCTGGACTTATTTCAGCTAGAAACCATTCGCTACTATTGTACGAATTTACACGTTTTGACCATTTAGGGCTAATTAGTTTATCTAGTTTCGATTCATTTAGTTTTAAAATTACTTTTTTGGCACTACGCAATCTTTTTTCAAACTCATCTTGAGAAAGGTCTTTTAAAAATTTGCGATTATTGCCTAAGTTCTTTCGTTGGGTAATGTGGTTGGCAATCACAAAAGTCCTTTTGACTTCAAGGGTTGTAACTTTTTTGAGAAGTTTCATAAATAAATTAGAGAATGATTCTGGGCAAAGCTGGGAGACTTGGACTCGAACCAAGATCTTCCTCCTTACAGGAGCTGTACACCTTTCACATTTTAATTACAAAACGTTCAAGGTCTTGCAAAAGTGCCCCGCACTTCTTCACCTTACAGGAGCAGTATACCTTTTTGTCCCAACCCACTTCCGTCTTACAGACGCTGTACACCTGTTCTGTTTTTATTTCATAAAAACTATCACAGGTCTTGCGCTTGGGTCCCAAACCCAAGCTCACCTCGCGAGGGCTAGATGGATTAATTTTGAGCAGAGCTGGGAGACTTGGACTCGAACCAAGATAGATGCCTTCAGAGGGCATCGTCCTACCATTAGACGATCTCCCAGCTCTGCTCAAAATTCTCTTTATTTATACCATTAGACGATCTCCCAGCTCTGCCCCGAATTCTTTTTATTCCTATCATTTGACGAACTGGCAATGAGTAAAAGATACTCCAAAAACTGCCTTTTTACAAATTAACACAAACAGGTGCATAACTTACATTTAACCAACGAATAAAGAGTATAATTAAACTATGAATATATAAAAAATAGTTTATTTAGGTTTGCGTTTTGTGATGGCATTTATATTTCTCTGGGCGTTTGTTGATAAAACATTTGGATTAGGTTTCACTACATTAGCAGAGAAGTCTTGGATAAATGGGGGATCGCCTACGACAGGCTTCCTCACCTTTGCTACAAAGGGTCCCATGGCTGAATTTTTCAAAGGGCTCGCAGGCATGGCAGTTGTTGATTGGCTGTTTATGCTTGGGCTTCTGTTTGTTGGTCTGACTCTACTCTTAAATAGATTTGTTGTTTGAGGAGTAATTTCTGGAAGTGTCATGATGCTTCTTATGTGGCTTGCGGTTTTCCCTCCGTTAAACAATCCTATTATTGATCAACATATAGTATATATTTTGGTATTAGCACTACTTGCTATAAAAAGTCACAAAGGCGAATTGGGCTTTAAGTAACAATTTATTTAGGATTCTAAATCCATAGGGATTCTTTTTGGGGTAAGACTACTAAATGACTAGCGCAGGGCTAGTCTTTTTAGTAACTTTTTTTAAGTAGCTCACCTTGGTCAGTCTTTGATAAATTTAGTAAATTGAGTAGTATATAGGTATGAAAAATTCAATCACCTTTCTGTTTATAGTCGTAGGTTTTGTTCTAATTACGCCTCAGTCCGCCTTGGCCGGTTCGGTGATCAGTATAACAAAAGAAGGAGTCGCATCTTTTACCGAGGCAAAGGTCATGCAACTTGTTGGAGGGACAATTTTTGCTCGTCTTTACTGGGGAGAAGCTTATATCCGATTTACAATAAAAACAGATAGTAGGACAAAGTTTTACAGAGGGACGGGGGAGGTAACAACTATTTCGGAAATAGTAGAAGGTAATCTTTTAGATGTAACAGGCGAGCTTGAATCTGGCAGTAATACGCTTACTCTCATTACCTCCTCTATAAAAAATTCTTCAGTTCAAAAGCAACAGACTAATGCTTCAGGAAAAGTAGTGAGTGTGGATCTAGGATTAAGAAAATTCATACTTGATTCAAAAGTTTTAGGAGTTATAAATATAAATGTTAAACCAGAAACTAGTTTTGTTAAGGGTAATCGAACATTGGACTTAGAACACTTTTTTGTCGGAGACATGGTAACCAAAGTCTCGGGTGATTACGATTTGAGCACTAAGACCTTGGTTGCTGATTCAGTGCTGACTTACGTTGATCCTGCCTATTATAAAGCAAAGAACTTCGAAGGTGTTTTACAGGTTGTTTCAGGAGTTAGTGTGCCAACTTCGCTTCGAGTAATGGTGGGTAAAACATCATATACAGTTAATTTAAGAGAGAAGACTTCTATTTTAAAGAAAAATCGTAGCGCTGGATCATTAAATCGTTTTGTTGTTGGAGATAATCTGCGCATTTATGGGTCCATAGTCGAGGTTGATGAGCCTATTATCGACGCTGGGATAGTTCGCAATATGAGCCTGTAATTTGTTTGGGTATTTTTGGGTTTTAGGGTTTAGAGTGGTCTAGTGTATAAATGGTATATACTTTTAATCCTATCTGTTATATAATATTCATATTACTTATAAATAATAAAAATATGCCAGCAAAAGTTAATTCTGCATTTATGAAACCGATGACTGTGAGCGCTGACTTAGCAGCAGTTATTGGAAAAGGCCCAATGCCTAGATCAGAAGTTGTGAAGAAACTTTGGGTTTACATCAAAGCTAAGAATCTTCAAGATCCAAAGAACAAGAGAAATATTGTAGCTGACGCTGAATTGAAGAAAGTGTTCGGTGGCAAAGCAGTAGTAAACATGTTTGAGATGACTAAGCTCGTTTCAAAACACTTATCATAAAAATTTCCACATTTAGCGAACTCCTTTGTCCGGCTTCAGTAAAATAATTGTCACCTTACTATTGTAAGGCTCCAATTATTTTCTTCGCCCGCCTAGGATTTCATCTAAATTTTAAATAGTTTGATAAAAGAAAAATCCCCAAAGGGGATTTTTCTTTAATAAAGATTAAAAATATTTAGCCAAACTTGACTAAGTTAAGCATAAGATGTAACATTTTAAATAGAAGTCTGCAATCCGTAGACTTGAAGTGGAGGTTGTTGATGGAAACAACTCGGGAAATACTGCAGAAACGTCGGTTCGTGTTGCTCTCACAGCTACCCGAGAGGGTTCAGAGAGAGTATCTCAAGGTAGAAGATTTACCAGACCAGTTCAATCGTGACGAGGTGGACAGCTTCAATGTTCGCCGGATTGCGAGAGACCTGCTTCGTGTTGAACATGCCTTTAAACGAGTCGAAGAAGGAAGTTACGGTCGCTGTGCTCGGTGTGGCGAGCCCATGGCTCAAAACCGCCTTGCCGCAGTGCCGGAAGCACCGGCTTGTACGGAGTGCGAAGAGCAGTTTTCGGCACCTCGCTTGAGAGGCATTGCGCTCGCCCCTCCTAACGGCATGCGTCGCCCTCGGTACGCTCGCAACTAGTTAGTCCCACCCCGCTGTGACCTCCCGGCCACAGCATGACGTTCTTAGAGAAACAAAATCGTTGTAGATTGATGGAAGAGCTCGTTATTGTCGTCGCTTCGCCGTCGTCCGTTCGGGCTTTTTTCTTGTCTAAAAGTCAAGTTAATATGATAAAATATAACCCATGTCATTACCTACTCGAGAACAAGCAAAAGAATTACTAGAGAAGAATGTTTCAGATGAATATCAGAGATTGCACGCTCTTATGGTCGCTACTGCCATGGAGGGATATGCACGACTTTATGGGGAAGATCTAGACTTGTGGTTTCTCACCGGCTATCTTCACGATATCGATTTTCAAAAGCATCCCAATGTTCACCCAAAAGAATCCCTATCTTGGTTTAAAGATTGGGAATATCCACAAGACCTAATTCATGCAGTAGAGGCTCACGCATACGGCTATAACGGTTTTTCCGCTTTGCCTCTAACAAAGCTCGCCTCAGCCCTCATGGCTTGTGATGAGATATCTGGAATATTCTACGCATACAAAAAACTGAATCCTGTGCCTTATGGTGAAATGAAACTTAGTTCAATCAACAAACGCCTGAAAGAAAAATCCTTTGCTGCCAAGATTGAAAGAGAAACTATATATCTCGGTTGCCAAAAACTAGGAGTGACACTCGATGAGCATATTTCCAATTTAATAAAATATTTCTCTGTGTTATAATTATTTCAGTTCATTTATAAAATAATTTTACTAGTAGTCGTTTATATTTGAACTTATATATGTCAAAAGGAGAAACACACAAAAAAGAAAAGAAGAAACCAAAGAAGGTTAAATAGTTTGACACTATGGCTTCCAAAGCAAAAAAAAGATTCTTACAACAAGATCTAGGGATCATTGTTATTAGTATTCTTATTGCTTTAGTACTTTTAAAAACGAAAGCTCTTTCTAGTATCTTGGTTTCGAGTGTTGAAATGGAGCTGATTGGAAGTTTCGTCGCTGGGATGTTTTTTACCTCTGTTTTTACAACTGCTCCAGCCATAGTAACTTTGGGGGAAATTGCTCAGAACAATTCTATTTATCTCACAGCATTTTTTGGCGCATTAGGGGCAGTGATAGGGGATTTAATAATTTTTATGTTTATAAAGGATAGATTGGGAGAGCATTTACTAGAACTAGTAAAACATGACTCAATACTAAAAAAATTAAAGCATTGGTTTAAACTAAAATATTTCAGATGGTTCACGTTTCTAGTCGGGGGACTTATAATAGCTTCTCCGCTTCCTGACGAGCTCGGTATAGGCTTACTCGGTTTCTCAAAAATAAAAAGTTCTAGTTTTATTCTGCTCTCTTTTACTTTCAATTTTATAGGAATACTTATTATAGGTTTAGTCGCTCAAGCACTTTGAGGACATGAATCCTGTTAGAGTTTAGCTACTAGTAATTTGTTGCAATAGATGTTAGAGTTTAGCATATATAATATAAAAATAACATTAAGCACTATGGTGCGATGTCATTTTTCACTACTGGGATGAATTTCAAAAAAGCAATTATTTGTGATCTGGACGGAACTTTGGCCTTGAGTAAATCTCCATTATCGACAGAAATGGCTGAAGTGTTGTGCGGGATTTTGAGGAATCACTACCTTGTCGTTATTTCAGGTGGCTCCTATACTCAATTTGATAAACAATTTTTATCACATCTTAACTGTCCTGAGGAGCTTTTGAAAAATCTGTACCTTTTCCCTACAATGGGTGGGACCTGTTACGTTTATGATTCAGAGAGTAATGCTTGGAAACAGCTTTATGAAGAAATTTTAACTATTGAAGAGAGGGATTTGATAAAAAATGCCATAAGCGACTCACTAAGAGAGTCAAATATGGATTTTTCGGAAATTTACGGCGAACTAGTTGATGACCGTGTTACTCAAGTAACTTTATCTTGCAAAGGGCAAGAAGCTCCACTCCTAGTTAAGCAGTCGTGGGACACGGACCAATCAAAACGCAAAATTCTAGTTGAGATTTTAAAAGGTAAAATACCTCAGTTTGAGATTCGTATTGGTGGGACAACATCCATAGATATAACAAAAAAAGGTATAGACAAGGCGTTTGCAATCCAAAAATTCAAGGAGTTATCGAATTTATCCGACGAAGACATAATATTTGTTGGCGACGCCCTTTTTACGGGAGGTAACGATGCTCCAGTCAAAACAACAGGTGTAGACTATATTCAGGAGTCTGGTCCTTCCGAAACGATAGCCTTTTTAAGGCAATACTTATAAACATATTTTAGAGAAAATTGTTGTTTTATGTGATAATATTATTATATGAATCTCGTTTCCACCAAAAGACCGTGGGGGTCCTTTACCCGTTTTACAAACAATGAACCTTCTACAGTAAAGATTCTACATATTAATAAGGGAGAAGAATTTAGTCTCCAATATCACACTCACAGACAGGAGTTTTGGAAGATTATAAAGGGGAGTCCAGAGATAACTATTGGAGAAGAGGTTTTTAATCCTACGGAAGGAGAGGAATTTACTGTGGCAGTTGGGGTAAATCATCGGATCAACGCTCCGAAAGACGACGTCACTGTTTTAGAAATATCCACGGGTGAATTCGATGAAGACGACATTATTAGAATAGAAGACAAGTACAACCGTGCGTAGCCGAGTAGCCCGACCTGTAACCGTGCGAAGCCGAGCAATGGTCGAATGACCACTCGACTTCGTGCGGCTGCAGTGGTCGAATTACTAAAATTAGGATGAAATATAGTTTCACAAACATAAAAAAATCTTCGGGGGTTCCACTGGGAGTAGTCCTTCGAGAAGGGGAGGTGTGTATGTTTGTTAGAAGCGACAAAAAAACAACAAGCGTTGTGGAGTTATTGTTTAGTGCAAATGGAGTAGATTTTATTATTGATAAAAGGAAAGTAAAAATTGAAAACTTATCGGGTAAGATGGAAAATATAAAATTGTGTGACAAGTTCTCTATTTCCCAAACACCAAATGGTTATGTAATGACATATGTTAGACATGGAAAGACGAAAAATAAAAATGTATTGGTGGTAGCTAGAGCCAAGGATGTGTTTGAATGGAAAGTAAAGGCAGAACAAGAGGTAGATGACTCACATCACACAACATCTGTTTACAATAAAACTCATGATAATTTTGAACTATACAGAGACGGTTTATTCATAAAACATCAATCCAGTCGAACCCTCTCGTTTTGGAAAGAAAAACCAGGACTAGTTTTCACATCCAGAAATCATCACTTTGATTCAGGACATTTAAGAATAATCGGTTCTGCTATGACAGAGCAAGGTATAGTTTTGTTCTATGATGCGTCGGTTGAGCACAGGTCAAAAACTCTGTTACAAGTAGGAGTATTAATTTTGGATATCAATAATCCCAAGAAAGTTATTTGGCGAAGTTCATTTCCAGTTTATCAGGCTGTAGCTGAAGTTAAAACAAAAGTTTTACCGATTTCACCATTGGGTCTGGTTCACTTGAACAATAAATTTATTATTTATTGGGTAACTGCTGATAAAAATCTAATAGTGGCTACTGTTCCCGCACTGTTCAAAGAAATCGAGCATGAAAAATATCATCCAAAAATATTGGATAGATATCACAAAAATCCAATCATTGAGCCTCGGGGCTTGCATCATTGGGAGAAGGAGGGAACATTTAATCCTGCTGTCATAGAGGATGATGAAGGAACGATTCATTTATTATATAGAGCAGTTGGAGGAGATGGAATATCGAGAGTTGGATATGCTAGAAGTAAAGATGGAATGTATTTTACCAAACGCTCAAACTATCCAGTTTTTGAACCGTCCATGGGATATGGGTTGCCAGATCCTGCAAAAACTAGTGGTCCAATCGGTTATCACCCCGCTATTTATACTTCTGGAGGTGGCTGGGGAGGATCAGAAGACCCCAGAGCTACTAGAATTGGGGAAACGGTTTATATGATGTATGTAGCTTTCGAAGGGTGGAATTCAGTTAGAATTGCTCTCACATCCATCAGCCTTGAAGATTTTAAAAACGGAAAGTGGTCATGGAAAAAACCAGTTTTGTTGTCTGCACCGGGAACCATCAATAAAAACTGGCTTCTGTTTCCCGAAAAAATAAATGGCAAGTACGCAATCGTTCACAGTATTACTCCAGAAGTTTTGATTGAATACATAGACGATATAGATAATATTAAAAAGTTTATACATAGCCTTAGAGGAGGTGGGCCACAACCAGGCAGAAAGAATAGTTGGGACGGGTTATTACGAGGTGCTGGTCCTCCACCACTTCGAACGGAACTAGGATGGTTACTCTTGTATCACGCACTAGATAAAAAGGATACAAGTAAGTATAAACTAGGAGCCATGATTTTGGATATCAATGATCCATCGAAAATTTTATATCGGTCAAAGCACGCAATTCTTTCTCCAGACATGCATTATGAGAATAACGGTAAGCCTGGAGTGATTTATGCGTCAGGAGCAATCATTAGAGAGGATGATTTGTATATTTATTATGGAGGAGCCGACAGGGTAGTTTGTGTTGCCACAACCCCACTCAAAAAGTTTTTAAATTACCTAGTGACGGGTAGATCAAAGTCACTTAAATTAAATAAAGTATAAGTATGTTTGTAGTAAAACGCTCAAAATTGAATCCGATACTTACTCCAGAAAAAGACCATTCTTTTGAAAGTTTTTCTACATTTAACGGAAGTCCGATAGAGGTGGGGAAAAATATACATCTTTTGTATCGCGCTCATTCTTTACCAGAAACATTTGAAAATAATCATTTCTCACTTTCTGTTATTGGCAAAGCAGTGAGTTCTGACGGTTTAAATTTTTCCAAAAGAGAACAGTTTATTTTTCCTGAAAATCCATGGGAAAGATATGGATTGGAAGATCCTCGTGTCACAAAACTTCAGGGAAAGTATTATATTTTCTATACAGCGCTCTCAGTTTATCCATTTGCAGGAGATGGAATCAAGGTAGGACTAGCAATTAGTCGTGACATGAAGACCATAGAGTCAAAACACCAGATAACACCTTTCAATGCAAAGGCGATGACACTATTTCCTGAAAAGATAAATGGAAAGTTTGTGGCAATACTCTCAGTTAATACTGATAGACCACCATCACGTATTGCTATTGCAGAATTTGAAAAGGTAGAGGATATGTGGGATCCAAAATATTGGAATAAATGGTACAAGAATTTAGATAAGTATGTTTTAAACATTCCCAAACTTGATTCTGACCAGGTAGAGGTGGGAGCAACACCAATTAGGACAAAAGATGGGTGGCTGATGATTTATTCACATATTAAAAATTATTATTCTGATAATAAGATTTTTGGGATAGAAGGGTTACTTTTGGACTTAAAAAATCCTCAGAAAATAGTGGGTTCTACCAGATCACCATTACTCGTTCCGGAAGAATCATATGAAAAATACGGGCAAGCTCCAAACATTGTTTTTCCTAGTGGTGCATTGGTTAAAGAAGGTAAACTATTGATTTACTATGGTGCAACAGATACAACTTGCGCTGTTGCAGAGGTTCCACTCGCACCACTGCTTTTGAGTATGAAGTTACCTCGAATCGAAGTAGGATTCAAGCGTTTAACCGAGGGTCCTATTCTCGTTCCTGATTGTAGTCTCCCATGGCAAAGTAGAGCAGTTTTTAATCCAACTTCTATTTTTCTGGCTGGGAGTTTTCATATTTTATACAGAGCAATGTCAAAAGATAATACATCTGTAGTTGGTTATGCACAGAGTAAAGACGGTACTAATATTACATATAAATCTCTCGTCCCGATTTATAAACCTAGAGAAGATTTCGAGAGGAAAGGGGTACCAAATGGTAATTCTGGGTGTGAGGACCCGAGGCTTACAATAATTGGTGATAGGATATATATGTGTTATACCGCCTACAACGGCATAACTCCTCCGAGTGTAGCAATGACCTCCATATCATCGGCAAATTTCTTAAAAAAGGAATGGAAATGGACAAAACCAATTTTGGTAACTAGAGACGGAGTAGATGATAAAGATGGGTGTCTTCACCCAGAAAAAGTGAATGGAAAGTATCTACTGTATCACAGGGTAAATAGTAAAATTTGTGCTGACTACGGATCAACTCTCAGTTTTAAAGAAAGAAATAATTTTAGGGATATACCCATATTAGGTCCTCGACATGGCATGTGGGATTCCAAAAAGGTTGGATTATCATCTCCTCCAATAAAAACAAAATACGGTTGGCTTATGCTTTATCATGGAGTTTCAGAGGATTCAGTTTATAGAATTGGAGCAATTCTACTTGATTTGAAAGATCCAACAAAAGTATTAGCACGTACAACAGATTATATTTTTGAACCTGTTTTGAATTATGAAAAAGTTGGTCAAATAAATAATGTCGTTTTTCCATGCGGAGCTACTTTGAAAGGAGATACTATTTTTATGTATTACGGTGCTGGGGATTCAGTATTAGATGTTGCTTCAATAAAATTGAAAGACCTACTCCAGAGTTTAATTTTTTAATTTTGAAGAAAAAGCAGTAAAAAGACTCTAACTAAATAAGTTTTTTAGAACGACAGGTTACTTGGTGTCTCGGAGGCCGAGGCTATAATGGCATCCGATTATTACCACTGCTCCAATAACAATGAACACGTATTGGAATGGGATAAACTGCAAGCTCAATGTTGCTAGTATTGGAGCTATAATAAATGAAAGTGGTCTCGCCATACGGAAAAACCCTATAATATCGCCTTTCTCTTGGTTCACTTTTTTAAAGAAGTAACTTTCTACACTAACTTCTACCAAGCTCGCTCCTATACGACTGACAAACAGAATTGCCGCCCATATCCAAAATGATTTTACGGTAATAAAGCTCATACATATAGTTGCTAGTCCAAGAATAATAAATCCTATTGTTAGAAACTCTTTTTCTCCATATTTGTCATCTTCCATCTCTCCCACAGGGATTTCAAACATAACAAATGGCAGAAGCATGATAGTAAATATAATACCTATTTCTGACCAAGAGAATCCTATTATTTTGGCTAAATAAAGCGGCATATATATAACCATAAATGCGTAAAAAAGTTGTAATAATAAGTTAGAAATAAATATATTATATAAATCTTTATCTTTTATATATTCTGCCGTAGTTTCCCTGATTTTTATATGTTTTATGTTTGTTATTTCTAGGTTTTTGAATTTTTTTATAAGATAAAACAATGGTAGAAGAAATAGGGAAGATAGAAGATAAACATAAGTATAATTATTATTAAATACCAATATTGAAACCAGAGCAGGGGAAATAACGAACGTGATATTTGCCAAGGTCATGTATGTTGCGCGTATGCTTCCGGTCATCTTTTCATCTGTAGAAGCTTTTTCTACAAAAATATCCATATTGAAATAGACAAACGTTATGGCTATATGGTGAACAATAAAGTATAAGCCTATGAGAAATGGGCTACTTGAGACTAGCAACCCAACCGTTGTCAGTAGTTCAACAATTAGGGTGTAAATGGTAAATCTATACAAATTTATTTTTTCCAAAATTTTGGAAGCATTGAGTAGCAGGATTGTGTTTATGAATGAGCCTATTATGTAGAGAGCTGATATTTGAGCTTCAGAAAAAGAATTATCTAGAAGCGAGGAATTTACATAAATAATAAGGGCGTAATGAAACGTTAGAAAAATGTTAGACAAAAAAAGAGTATTGAGAAGTTTGCTCTGACGAAACGGAGAGATTAGTCGATCCATATAGACTACATTATATGTCAAAAGTATTGACTTGTCTTTATTTCAGCATTTCTTATGGTAATAATTTAAAATTTTAAATTCTAAATTGTCAGACGCGAAGAGTGTCTGATTACACTCCTAGAATTACTGGTATCACGATCGGACGTTTTGCTGTTTTTTGGAAGAGGAATCTTCCGACATCATCTGAGAGATTTGATTTTACATAATCAAAGTTTATTGGATTCATGTTCTTGGTAGAGTCTTCCACAGTTTTCTTTATTATCATACGAGCTGAGTTTAGAAGGTCCTGAGATTCTCGTAGGTATACGAACCCTCTGGATATAATGTCAGGGGATTTCTTCAGTTTTCCTGTTCTAGTGTTGATACTAACAACAATGAGGAAAATACCATCTTGAGCCAGCATTTTTCTGTCTCGCATAACCATTTCCTGAACATTTCCAATAGAAAATCCGTCCACAATCATAATACTGTCTGGGGCCTTCTCCTTTAGCATTACAAAACTTTTTCCTTCGTCCTGAATTTCTAATATAGATCCATTGTCTGGAACTATAATATTTTCCTTTGGCATACCCAAGCCCTCTGCCAAGTCTTCGTGAACTCGCAGCATATAGTGGTTTCCGTGCATAGGCATAAAATATTTAGGGTTTATCTTTTTATGTAGCCACTCCAGTTCACCTCTGTTTCCATGTCCAGTTGAGTGAATATAGACGTCAGATGTTCTATAGTGAATTATTTTTGCCCCTTGCCTTGCTAGGTTATCTTTCAGTTTCTGAACAGCTTTTTCATTTCCGGGGATGATTGATGAAGAGAGAAGAACAGTATCTCGAGCTGTTATTTTGAAATACTTATGGCTTTTATTAGACATTCTCATTAGAGCGGCAAATTCGTCTCCTTGCGCTCCTGTTGCCAAAACAATGATTCTATCAGGAGCATAGTTCTCCATTTCAGAAGTTGTAATAATAGTTTCTGGTTTTACCTTGAGCATTCCCATATGGATAACAATTTCTATGTTTGTTTTCATACTTCTACCTTCCACCACTACTTTCTTTCCGTATTTCTCAGCAATCATAATAATCTTCATTACACGTTCTAGTTGTGAGGCGAATGTTCCAATAATGAGTCTTCCTTTGCTATCCCTTATTATTTGATCCAGATTTTCATGAACCAATCTCTCTGGAGTAGAGAATCCTGGGTTGTCTACGTTCGTTGAGTCCATCATAAGTAGAAGTACCTTCTCGTCCTTAAACCTACTGAACTCTTTTTCTTCGGCTTCTGTCGGTACTCCATCAACGTGGTCTAGTTTAATGTCTCCAGGTGTAACAATCTGACCGAAAGGTGTTTCGATAATAATTCCCATAGAATCTGGAATTGTGTGAGTTACAGCGAAAAACTTTACTCTCAGTTTTCCAACGGTGATAGTGTCTTCTTTTTCAACAATTCTCATATCCAATGCCGGTAGATGAGGAAATTCTTCTTGTCGCTTTCTAACCATGATAGATGTTAGTGCACGAGTATAAATCGGCGGGTTACCGATTCTGTCCATTATGTAAGGTATTCCACCTATGTGGTCTAGGTGGCCGTGTGTAATAAATACCGCACGAATTTTATCCTTTCTATCTTCAAGATATTTTGTGTTTGGAAGAATATAATCAACTCCAGGAGTGTCATCGTCTTTGAATACAAAACCCATATCAACAACAATAATATCGTCTTTGTATTCGATAAGTGTCATATTTTTACCTACTTCCTCAACTCCTCCGAGCGGGATGATGCGTATGCTGTCTCCAGCAGGAGGGATGACATCGTTTGATTTTCTCGCCATTTTCATAGGCGTTCTTCCTTGGGAAAAAGATCTTTTTGGATATTGCTTTCCTCTCGGCATTGATTTGTAGTCTCCTGGGTTCGGGGTTGTGGTTTCCATAATAGTTAAGTTAATTTAAAATTTAGATTTTAGATTTATTTTTTAATAAAAATACGCCATACATTATTTGTTTCTATATACCACTTGTATACATCACTAAATCTTTCGGAAGGACTTGTAAGAGTACCTAGACTTACGCTTTGAATTTTTTTCGGGATTATATAAAGGAAATAAGGGGAGTATGTAAATACCGCAGGCAGATCACTTTTTATTTCTTTGTTAAAACTATTGAAATAACTCTTTTGTAATTCTGGGTCATTTGTTTTTCTAATATTTTCAAGCATTTTATCAGCCTTGATATTTGTATACATGGCAATGTTCAGTCCTGGAGTATTTCTTTGGGATGAATGCCAGAAAGGGAATAGATCCATTTCTCTTCCAATGATTTTTCCAAAAAGTAGCGCGTCGTATTTTCTGGGTCGAATTATGTTTTGGTTCAAGTCTCCCGTTTCAAATATTTTCATTTCAACCTTAGCTCCAATTTTCTCCCATTGAGTTTTAAGAAGTAGGGCTGACTCTTTTAGTTCAGGAGCGTTTCCCGTAGATATGGAGAATGAAAGTGTTTGTGTTCCTTTTGAATCTTTCTTTTGAAATATGCCAGAATTGTTTTGCTTCCAACCTTTTTGTGTCAAAATAGCCTTTGCTTTTTCTATTCTTTCTTCTTCTGTCAGTGGGTTTGAGTTTCCAGCACCTAGTGTCTTAGGTGGTACAGGTCCATCTATAATCTGTCCAAATCCTCCCAATACTTTGTCCACGACCTCTTGTTTGTCCGTAGCCATGTTGAGAGCGCTTCTAACTTCTTTGTTCGCCAACACCGTTGCAACATTTTGATTGAAAAAGACTCCAAAAATACGTGGTAATGGTGAAAATTTTATATCCTCTTTTTCTAATTGAAGATTTGTGAGCTGCTTTGTGCTTACACTGTGCAAGCTTTCTATGTCGCCATTTCTGTAAGCCTCTAGGAGCTCCTTTTCGTTTCGATAGGATTTTATAATAAGACTACTCACATACGGTTTTCCTAAACTATATTTGCTGAAAGATTTGAAGTTATATGCAGAAGGGAATCCACTAGAAGAATAAGATATAGAATCAATTTGATACGGACCTGAGCCAACGGGGTTAATATTGAGTTGGCTAAATGGGAATTCCTCAATAGACGCAGTTTTCCAAATGTGTTTTGGCAATATTCCAATGGTCAAGTTTTGGATGAATGGCGAGTATACCTGCTTTAAAGTGAAAGAAACCGTTCTGTCATCTATTTTTTCCAGCTTTACACCACTCCAGTTTCCTCCACGAGGGCTTTTGAGCTCTGGATCTTGAGCTTTTTCTATTGTGAAAATCACATCATCTGCGGTTAGGCTTACACCGTCATGAAAATAGAGATTTTCTTTCAGTGTGACGGTGTAAGTTAAGGCATCGTCAGATATCTCATAACTCTCCGCCAGTTCTGGAAATAATTTTCCTTTTGAGTCTACACGAAGTAGTCCAGAGTAAACGATAGATGTTAAGTCCTTGTCTATATCGCTCGTAGCAAGAAGCGGGTTAATAAACCTGGGAGAGCCGATAACTCCTTCCACAAGTTCACCTCCGTAGTCAGGGACTGCTACTATAAACATTTTGTTTACTTGGTATAAGAGAGAAATTCCGCTTCCTATAAAAAGTGTGACAAATATAAAAAATATTGTTTTCTCGGTAAGAGAAAAAGAGTTTATAATGCGCATTAGTCTGCCCTCATAAGGAATGCGCCATTCTTTTTTGATGATAGATTTTAGATTATCTAGGTTCATTAATAGATACGAATATACGAATAATTTCCGAATCTACGAATGGCAACAAATAAGAGAATAAGTTGAATGTATTATTCGTATACATTCGCATCACTCATCTATTTGTAGATTCGTATTATAAAAGGAGTAAACTGAAACTAGTTGCAACAAATAAGATGGCTACGACAATAGTAGCAATAAAGATTGTTCTTTCCGCACCTCTTTTTGTGTGATGTCCAGATGAGAATCCGTCTCCACCTCCAAAAGCGCCACCAAGGCCTGCCTCGGACTGTTGTAGGAGTATGCCCCCAATAAGGAGCACAGATAACACAATTTGAATATACGGGATACTTTCAGTAATACTCATGATGGGTATTATACTATCAGAATTATTAAAATAAGCAAATTTCATTCGAGAAAATTAAGTACAAAAAAGACCACTGTTTAGTGGTCTAGGTCGGTGGCTCAAGCCACCGACCAGTGCTTCTTGCTCTACTTGCCGTTGAGACGAGGCTTCACAGCTGGCTTTTTCTGAGCCGGCTTCGAAGCCTTTACAGAGCGCGGAGCTGGTGCTTGGATTCGACGGTAAACCGTACGAGTCTTCACGATGGTAGGAACCGTAAGCCCCGCTGCCTGGTATTGAGCAACGGTCGGCTTGCCACCAGTGCTCTGGATGAACTCCAAAGCATTACGTGACAAGTTCTGACGAGCCGCGAGTTCCGTAGTCCCTAGGTCCCCGAAGGACTTTTGAGCGTTTCGGAGTTCCGAGGTGAACTGATCGTAGATCATCTTCGCCTGTTCCGGCGAAGCCTTCTGGTTCCTCAGGTTAACGAGGGACTTTCGGGCGTCACGCTCATAAGCCAGCCGAACATGGTTGTCCATGTCCGCCTGCTCGAGATGAACCTGTCCGAGGCTCATTTCCTCGACACGGAGCACTTTGAAGATCTGCTGACGCTTCATCTCGGCTTCCGGGCCGGAGATTGTGGCGCTCGACATCGCGATAGCGACGTCCTTCACTTCCTTCTCCACCTGCGCATCGGACCTGCCACATGCGACAGAGAACGACAGAACGAACGAAACGACGACTGCAACGAACGCTTTCTTGTGACCCATAGGGCCTCCTTATCGGGGTTTACGACGAAAGCACTGTTCAATACCTTATCATACAGTATTTAGAAATGTCAAGGTGTCATAAATCAGGTAATTATTGTCTTCTTGAATGTATGATATAATTTAAGGATTAATAATTTATACAAACTCTAATGCAAGAAGAAAAAAATTTTTTACAAAGGAATATGAAGTGGGTGATAGTGTTGGCCGTTGTTGTGTTAGTAGTTTTCTGGGGAGTTGGAAGATACAACTCATTTGTTACCCAAAATGAGCAAATTACTGCTCAATGGTCACAAGTAGAAAATCAATACCAAAGGCGCTTTGATTTGATTCCAAACATAATGGCTACTGTAAAGGGTGTTGCCGGACAGGAGCAAAAAGTTTTCGGTGATATAGCCGAAGCTAGAACAAGGTACTCAGGGGCTAGGACTGCAAATGAAAGAGCGGGGGCAGCGACACAGGTTGAGTCCGCGCTCGGAAGACTTTTGGTAATTGCAGAAAACTATCCAGTACTGCAATCTTCTCAAGCATATAGAGACCTGATCGTTTCTCTTGAGGGAACAGAAAACAGAATTACAGTAGAAAGAATGAAATATAATGATTTGGTAAGAGGATTAAATACGAGTGTAAAGAGATTTCCAACCTCAATATTAGCAAGTATTTTTGGAGTTAATGAGAGAGCTTACTTTGAAGTATCAGAGGAGGCGAAGACAGTACCGAAGGTGGACTTTTCAAATTAAATACAAATCTCTTTTTCCTCATAACTTTTTTGGAAACAGAATAAATTTCTACTGAAATTTTTCTTCGCGCTCATGTATCCACTCATTCCGCGATGTTCCCAAAAAGTTATAAGTCAACGAGATTTATAACTCCATGCAAAAATACTTAAAATATTTTGCAGTCCCCAGTTTGTTATTCCTACCATTTATGGCCGTGGCTTTTGTTATACCCGACAAGCCCGCGACCTATGTAAATGATTATGCAAAAATTCTTTCTGTAGAGGATGTTGCTAATTTAGAAACTAAACTTCGCGATTTCGAAAGAAACACTACAAATGAAATTGCGGTTGTCACTATACCTTCTTTAGATGGTGATGTTATTGAAAATGTGGCTCAAGAAATTTTCACAAAGTGGGGAATAGGGAAGAAAGATAAAAATAATGGAGTATTACTTCTTATTTCATTAAGCGATAGGAAAACTAGAATACATACAGGTTATGGAGTAGAAGGGGATTTAACTGACACAGGAACTTCATATATACAAAGTGAAGTTATTACTCCTGCATTCAGAAATGGAGATTATTTTGGTGGTATAAACGGTGCAGTCGATAAAATGATAGAGGCACTAGATGGAAATAATATTGTGCCAGAAAACTTTTCCAACAAGCCAAAGTCAAATATAAACTGGGAGTTTGTTCTCATTACCTTTTTTGTGATTGTTCAATGGGCCGGAGCAGTTCTCGGAAAATCAAAATCTTGGTGGCATGGAGGAGTTTTGGGTGGAGCAGTCGGTGGAGGAATTATTTGGTATTTTGCAATAATTTCTCTTATTTCTGGAGTATTGCTTATTGTTATACCAGTACTTCTCGGACTCCTTTTTGACTTTATTGTTTCTCAGGCTTACACAAAAGGCAAAGCAACTGGTCATTATCCTTGGTTTATTGGTGGAGGTGGAGGAGGGGGATTTGGAGGTGGAGGAGGTTTTGGTGGGTTTGGAGGGGGTATGTCTGGAGGTGGAGGCTCATCAGGGAGATGGTAGTATAATAATATTATGAACAATGAGGTTTTGAAACAAAATGAGGATGAGACAAATTTGAATGTGGAGTTGCAGTCATTGGGGTTAGATCCTGATGAATTAAACAGTTCGGACATAGAGCTTTATGAAAAGTTCAAGGTTGACAAAATGACAGTTCATGACTTGAAGGAACATTAAAGTATTTTGGTTGTTTCTGCTAGCTCCAGCCAACTTAATTTGTTTGAACACTTACGAAAAAGTTTACTAAAATAATTTTTAAACTATGGAAATTAATAAAGAACTTCACCGAATTACAACTACAGCTTGAGTATATAAGCCAGAACTTCTAATCGATCTAACATTTATTCGTCCGGATGGCGTTCCTGTAGTTTGTTTCAGTTATTTTGCTTCGTATGTTTCTGGTGAGGTGAAGTTGGATGAAGACGCTACTGAGTTTGTATGGGTAACATTAGAAGAAGCAAAAAACTATGATTTGATAGATGGAATCTGGGATGAGATAAGGCAAGTAGAAGAAATTCTTAAATCAAGAAAATAACTTTTATTGGTCTTTGTGATAATCTCCCGTTATTTTCTAAGATTTTTCAAAATCCTACCATATTCCAGCGATCGCTGGAATATGGTAGGATTAATTAATGGCACGACGTGGTTCAGCTCAAGAAAAAATATTGCTTCTATTATTAGGAGGTTTTGCTTTGAGTTTGAGTAGATCTCCGCATGGTTATTTTAAAATACTAAGGGAAATGCGTGCCGAATGAAAAGAAATAAATCATCGTGCTCTTATATTTTCAATTAAATCTCTTCACCAATCAAATCTTGTAAAACAAAAAGATAATAGAGATGGAACTATAACATTTGTCCTTTCTGAGGAAGGGAAAGAAATTGCTATGGCATATGATTTAGAGAAAATGACCATTTCAAAAACCAAGTGGGATAAAAGATGGAGAATAGTCATGTTCGATGTTCCAGAGAAATTGAAAAAAGTTCGAGAAACACTTAGATATCAACTGAAAAGATTGGGTTTTCTTGAATTGCAAAGGTCTGTATTTATATTTCCTTTTGAATGTAGTAAAGAATTAGAATATGTTATTGAATTTTATAATATTAAAAAATTTGTTAGATTTGCTGAAGTTGATTGGATAGATAACGAACTAGATCTCAAACATAAATTCAGGTTAGTCTAAGTAGAGATACAGTTGATTTAATTATACATTTTGTTTGCTATCGCTAGAATGTGGTAAGATTTTAATATAATCGAATCAGTGATAATAGGTGATAAAAACAAGAAAAGATAGTAGGAAATAACAAAATACAATAAAAGAAAACAAAATATAATAGAAGATAATAGAAAAAAATGGTAAAGTGGTAGCTAAATTAATTGGAGACGTCGGATAGTGGTTTATTCCACCACCTTGGAAAGGTGGCATACCGCAAGGTATCGAGAGTTCGAATCTCTCCGCCTCCGCCAAAA
>SIBV01000006.1 GCA_009694965.1 Candidatus Zambryskiibacteriota bacterium | reverse complement strand
TATACAAAATACATTACTTTATATTAATAATACTATAACGCAGAACTATAGTTACCCCATAGGAATTTCCTATGTGGTACTAGGAACGGTTATGGCAAGGTTTAACCTTGCCATAAGATATACAAAACCTTTTTGTGAGTTTTTCATATAAAATTTATTGTACCCAACACGCACCTTCTTCACTTGATAATTTTGATCCAGTTAGTAAACTGAATTTTTCATATAGACATCGATTTTCTTTCATACTTATAGTTTTATTACAAGAAAAAATTAAATCATTGCTTGGTGGATAAAATGAAATGTTGTTGTCATTATTGTACCAAGGCGCTTCTATTTTTTGGCTGGGAGACTTGGAATCGAACCAAAATTAACGGCTTCAAAGGCCGCTGTCCTACCGTTAGACGATCTCCCAATATTTATTTAATTTGTTATACAGGCGCCTTTGTCCACCCCGCTATTTGCCTAACTAGAGTAGAACTAGCACTTACTTTAACCCGTAATAAGCCATAATACAAGCCTGCAATATTTTTTCTATTTGTTTTAATTTTATTTTTTTTATAATGGATTCTATTTAATTTTAAGACGTACAAATATCTTTTGTTAATGGGGACAGCCACCATTGTTTTATGATTAATGGGTTATAATGGACTCTATCATTGGGTGCCGAAAAATATGAAGGGTGATACTTTATATCCCTTAAATCAACTGAAAGGTATGGAGCCAGAATTTATCATTCTCACCAGAATTAAAGTAAAATAAAAACAATACTATAAATGTTAGAAAAACTAATACAAGTTACACAGTCAATAGTTTCCGCTGGCGGTCCAGTGGGAGTTTTTGTAGCCACCTTACTTGAAGAGGTTGTATTTTTTATACCATCTCCAATTGTGCCAATGGCGGCAGGGTTTTTCCTACTTTCCCCCCAAGCTGAGCTGGCAGAAGCCGCTAGTCGAGCTATTTTTTATATCGCACTTCCCGTCGGTTTAGGTTTAACTATTGGTTCACTCTTTCCTTACTACATTTGTTATTTTGGTGGACGTCCGGCGATTGAAAAGTGGGGACGCTTGTTCGGTCTAACTTGGCAAAAGGTCGAAAAAACTGAGCAAAATTTCACTCGTGGATCTGGCGATGAATTGATTTTGCTTGGACTGCGTATTCTGCCTGTAGTCCCTAGCGTAGCTATTTCCGGCTTTTGCGGTTTTATCCGGTATCCTATTTTTCATTTTCTGGCCGTTACCGCTCTCGGCGCGGCGATTCGAGGGTTCTTACTTGGACTCTTCGGTTGGTATGTGGGGACAGCGTATTTAAGGTACGCTCAAATGATCGCGCAAATGGAAAAATATTTATTTGTTCTCATTGGTATTATAGGCGTGGCAGTAATCGTTTGGTTTATTCGTAAACCCCGTTAGAAATTATGTTACAATAGGGCTTGTAACAAGGCTAACCTTTTTTGAAAATACTATGGAAATTTCTAACGGGGTTTAAATTAAAATACTCAGAATATGAATAAATCAAATAAAAAATATCTAACTATCATAGTCACCGCCGTTTTAATCAGTGTTGGCGTTTTATTTTTCTCAATGAAAACCAGGGATGCCGCCAGTCCGTCATCCCAGCCTGCCGGCAGGCAGGAAACATTATATCCCGAAACAACCATCTCCCATGGTCATGGGCTCGCCGTTGATGTGAAAGACTCAAATAAACTTCATATAGCCACTCATTATGGATTATTTGTGCTTGTGAACGAGAAAGACCTTTTTAGGATAGGTAAAAGCAGAGACGATTATATGGGCTTCTCGCCACATCCAATTGATCCAAAGATATTTTTCACAAGCGGACATTCGAGTTCTGGTGGAAATCTCGGTTTCCAGAAATCGGAAGACGGTGGCGTTACATGGAAAAAGGTATCGGACGGCATAAACGGACCGGTTGATTTTCATGCGATGGCAGTGAGTCCCGTAAACCCCGACCTCATTTATGGATGGTATCAAGGGAACTTACAGCGGAGTGAAGATCAGGGTAAAACTTGGGAGATAATAAATCGTAATCTTCGAATAGGGTATCTTACAGCCGACACTCAAGATGAAAGCACAGTTTATGCCGCCACGCCGCGAGGAATTATAGTAAGTAAAAATAAGGGCGCGACTTGGACAAGCTTATCGCTAGAACTCGAAAGCGGGGCGGTGACGGTTATTGCCGTATCTTTTAAGGACGCAAAAACACTCCTTGCATTTTCTCAAGCGTTAGGAGGACTCGAGAAAAGTGATAACGGCGGCAAAACATGGAAGAAGGTTGATGAATCTTTCAACGGAGAAGTTATTTATCACTTAGCGTTTGATAAAAATGAACCAGAAAGAGTATATGCTCTCACGGCTAAAAACAGTCTATATAAAAGCGCTGATGGTGGCGTAATTTGGAACAAAATCCATTAACGAATATCAATATTTATGAAAGAATAATGGAATAATGGGAATAAAGGGGACAGTAACCATTGTTTAACCCATTCACTATAAAACAGGTTGTCCGTCCAATCCCCGCAGCAAGCTGACGGGGTATTTGGCGGACAACATCAGGGCTGTTATTTTGGTATTGGATACCTCGTCAGCTTGCTACGAGGAGCTTCATTTATCTGCATCAACTTTAGCGGCGACGATGAAGTCATTCTCAGAAAGCCCGCCGATGGCGTGAGTCCAAAGTTCTAAAATTACTTTATTATAATACACATGAATATCTGGGTGGTGGTCTTCCATTTTTGCCATATCGGCCACTCTTTCCACAAAGTTTATCGATCCGATAAAATCTTTAAACTTATATTCTCTAGAGATTTTTTTACCATCTTCACTCAAGACCCACCCTGGCACTTTCGCCATATAATCATGCGCCTCGCCCGCAGTCAGTGGCTCGGCTCCTCCTTCACACGGCACACATTTCTTTTTTAATAAATCATTCATAGGCTAATTATACCGTAACTCCTTCACATCATGCACCAGTCTTGTCTAACGCAGGATACGAGCATTGTGTTACAATTATAAGGTTGATTTATTTAGATATATAATATAACTGTGAATTACGAAACTCGTTGAAAACACATATTTTACGGCGTATCGCGGAATGATTGAATACATAAGTGAGAAGTGATGTTATCACTTCGCAAGACCTTGAACGTTTTGTAATCAAAATGTGAAAGGTGTACTGCTCCTATAAGGAGTGAGGAAAAATTTCAACAGAAATTTATTCCGGTGACGGAAAATATGTGTTGAGAAAGAGTTTCGTAATTCAAGGTTATATAAAGATTATGAGCAACAAAATATATTTGAGGACAGTAAGCTTTGTTTTTTTGGTTATTGCAGTACTGCACTTGTTTCGAGTAGTGGGTGGATGGGAGGCAGTTATTAATGGCTACACTATCCCTATGTGGATAAGTTGGGTTGTTGTTTTGTTTGCCGGGTTTCTCGTTTATCGCGGTTACAAAATGTCCAAGCAAAATTAAAAATATAATTAGTAATTGTATTTTTGTAAAAAACAGAAAAATTAATTTAAATGTTCACGAACTTATTCGAAACTGTCAAAAAATATATCCACGACAGACCAAAAACCAAAAAAGTGGTCGGTGTTATTTTGATTCTTGTCGGCCTTGCCGCTTTTTTTACTCCTCTCACTCCCGGCTCATGGCTTGCCATTATCGGCCTTGAATTATTGGGTGTGCGGATTTTGTTTTTTGACAAATTTAAATTCTGGAAGAAAAAATAACATGAATTACGCTAGAATAAGGTTTGTAATTAAAAAATACTAATAAATGAATTATGATACCCAACCACTCGCCCTGGATACAACAACTCAATCGCACTAGACCAGTCGTTCCACTGGATAAAAATACGAGCGCTGATGTGGTTATTGTCGGTGGTGGAATCGCTGGTGTAGTTACCGCTTTTTTTGCATTACGTAATAGCGACAAAACGGTGATTTTATTGGAGGCCGATAAAATCGCCCACGGAGCGACTGGACACAATGCTGGACAAATTACCAGCTATTTTGAGCGTCCATTATATGAATTGGTAGAAGAATTTGGTCTCGAGCTTGCCATCGACGGTCAAAAGTCGATTGAATCAGGATGGACGCTCCTCGATGAGATTGTCGCTGAAGCCGGGCTTCAGACACCTATCCACCGATTCACTGGCTACACAGGGCTCTGTCGTCTTGATCAAGTACTTTTGCATTTAAAAAACAACCGATATCGAATGGCTGGTGGACTGCAAACCGAAACTATTATCATTTCTGAGGAATGGCAAGAGTATAAGAACATACCCGCAGAGTATAAAAACTTATACGGGTTAGTTGCGCATAAGGATATACTTAAATTACTTGAGACGAACAATCAGGACTATATTGCTTCACTTTCCTATCAAAAAGGTTGCATGAACAGTGCGCTCTTTTCCGAAGAACTAATCGGATACCTCGTAGCCACATACGAAGGTCGTTTTTCTTTTTATGAAGGTAGCCCGGTGAAAACAGTGCGACTCAAGGAGAGTGGTGGGGTGTTGGAAGTATTAACTCACATTGTCGAGGCGAAAAAGATTGTGCTTTGTACAAATGGATTTGAGAGTTTTTCAATTACCAACGATACTGGAGTGGAAATTGATACTAAGTTCCATCACTCAATTGCCGGACGTATTGGATATATGTCTGGCTATGTCGAACCGCTCAACGATTCGTCGGTAGCCATTAGTTATTTCCCAAAAACGGACGAGCGTCATGGCGATCCAACTGGCGAAAACTACTTTTACCTTACTCGTCGACCGCACGAACATGAACACAAGAATTATCATAACCTGGTCTGCGCAGGAGGACCGGAGAAAGTGCTACCCAACGGTGCTGGATACTCTCGGGAGCATTCCTGTTCTGAAGATATGCGAACGTTAATTGACGATTTCCTACACTACAACCATAATAAATATCCCGGTGAGAAACCCGAATATGCGTTTTGTTGGCACGGACTCCTGGGCTACACCCCCAACGGTATTCGTCGCATCGGTCCAGAGCCTTGCAACCCGACGCTCTTGTACAATCTTGGTTGCAATGGCGTCGGTATTTTGCCATCGATATTTGCCGGCAAAAGGATTTCCGAATTTCTACAAGGCGGAAAAGTCTCGGTGTCAATTTTTGATCCATACGACCAGAGATGCTAGACTAAATGGTTGTTTAAGACGGTATATAATATTAGTATGCGCTACCTCCGACGCTTGATCCGCTACCCGAAGAAGACGAGCCTGAAGTTGGCCCCATAGCCGTCTCGTTTACCGTAAAGGACATTGAACCTTTGGATGCATTGTGTGTTGAGTCGCCAGCGTAAGTTGCGGTGACAGTGTGTGAGCCGACACTCAAAGTAAAAGTTGTACCCACTATTTAATTATATTTAGTAACGCCAATTCCAATGGGAGTTGCGGGATATAAGCGCCAGTTGTTCTCTCATAGGCCGTGAGAAGTTCTAGTAATGTCTGAGAAGAAAAAACTCCGTCTTTCTTTGCCATTTCTGTTACAAATTTGAATTCCTTGTCAGATAGATCGTCCTTCACAATCCCCTCTGCACCAAATCTAACCAGAAGGACCGCCCGTGTCGTATGAAGAACTAGTTTCATAAAAATAGACATATCTATGTTTTGGGAGACAGCTTTTTTTACCGTTTCTAATCCAAGTGATAAGTTTTTCTCTGCAATTGCGGAAATAATACAGTGAACAAGTTCAACTGCGGGAGCACCAGTGACAAGTCTCACTTCTTCTTCTGAAATCTTTTTGTTGGTCATAGGACCATTTACAACCGTGCGTAGCCGAGCAGTGGTCGTATGACCACTCGCTTCCAGCGGTTGTTTACTGTACGCTAAAATCTTTTGAACAATCCCTTGCGTATCGCGAAAAGAACCGTCACCGAGGAGTGCAACGAGTTCAGCTGAAGCATCATCCATTGTAAAACCTTCCTTCTTAGCAACATTAATCACCATTTTTTTCAAAACTTCTTGAGAAGGCTTTTTGAAGGCATAAGTCTCACATCGAGAAAGCACTGTTTCTGGAATCTTGTGCGTCTCAGTTGTGGCGAGAATAAATACTACGTGAGATGGTGGCTCCTCCAGAGTTTTCAAAAGTGCATTTGAAGCGGACTTCGATAGCATATGAACCTCGTCCAAAATATAGACTTTGTACTTGGATTCGAAAGGAAGTGTAAAAACTGATTCGTTGAGCGTTCGAATATCCTCAACACCTGTGTTACTCGCTGCATCGATTTCATAAATATCATTTTTCGAAGTGCCGATAGCATCTGCGAAAATTCTCGCAACAGAAGTCTTGCCTGTTCCACGAGTTCCTGAAAAAAGATAAGCATGCGAGATTTCTCCAGACTTTGCTTCTGCTTCTAAAACTTTCACGATATGTTCCTGCCCAATAACTTCCGAGAATTTAGTGGGTCGATATTTTCGATATAAAACTTCCATATGTATGTAGTATAACAGGTTGATTTTAAAACAAAAAACATCGGTATAACCGATGCTTGGGTTGAAATCACGGCGCCACATTGGCACCGTGACTCGTCGTCCTCAGAAGCTGACAGTTTCCAGAAACTTGCCACTCACTTCCTTATCCTCAAAACGCAATCGACGAGTGGGTAATTCAACATAACGGCCACCCGCCTGCAAAACCCTGTTGATGAAAATCATGCGTGACACAGATCGTCGTCGCACACAAATGGCGATGTGTGTAATGGCAAGGAAAACCTTTTTACGCAAAACTTTCGTGACTCTTTTGTAACGTGCTCTTGCAGGGGAGATACTGGAGCAGACAAGTCTCATCATGTCACCACCACGTTAGAGCATCAAACTTTCTGATGCGGATTCTATTTTAACAATACCATAATATAAAAAAAATGTGCAACAACCGCTGCAAGCGAGCAGTGATCGTATGACCAGAGAAAATAAGGTTAAAGTTTTACAACCCCTTTATGTAGTCACCTACAATAGTCTCCACTTCATCTGCATCTTTTGCATCCATAAGTTTCATTCTGAGCTCCTTTGCTCCATCCCAACCGTTTACATAAGCCTTGTAGTGCTTTTTCATGATGGCAAAACTCTTGTGAGGCAAAAGTTCTTCAAAAAGTTTGGTGTGTTCAGTCATTACACGAAGCCTCTCAATGATATTAGCGGAACCCTGAGTACTTTTTTGAATAGTCTGGGGATTTTTTCCGAGGACTTTCAAAAAAGAACTCTGGGTGGAGCGGCTGAAGAGCCAAGGATTTCCAAATATTGCTCTTCCCAACATCACTCCGTCGCATCCTGTTTCTAAAACTTTTTTATCTGCATCTTCTAGATCTGTTACATCACCATTTCCAAAAATAAGCGTCTCACTTTTTTTACCTTTCGAATCGACAAATTCATTTCTGATTTCAACTGCACGCTTCACATTTTCCCATCTCGCAGGAACAGCAGACATTTCTTTTCGTGTACGCGCGTGAATAGTTATTACAGCGGGATTAGTTTCTAGAAGCATAGGTAACCATGTTTCTAATTCATTTTTATTGTAACCAATACGTGTCTTCACAGAAACAGGTAAATTCTTCCCATTTTTTGTAGCCCCTCTCATTGCTGCACGAATAACTTCTTGAGCATTTTTAGGATCTTTGATGTGCCCAGAGCCACTTCCCTGCTTCTCTATACTTTTATCAGGACAGCCCATATTTATATCTATTCCATCAAATCCAAGATCCACAGCGAGCTCAGCTGCCTTTTCCATCATCTCAGGTTTCCCAGTAAAGAACTGAGCCACTATCGGTCTCTCAGCTTCAGTAAATGCCAAATCTTTTACTAGGTGTTCATAACCACCGAGGAAAAGTCCATCAGCAGAAACAAACTCCGTCCATAAGACATCTGGTTTTCCGTATTTAGCTATGACACGTCGAAATGCCGGATCTGTGACATCCGCCATAGGAGCTAGGACCATTATTCCCTTTTGCTGTTTTTCTTTAAGGTTTTTCCAAAAATTCATATAAAATACGAATAAAATCCAAACACTTACGAATTTATGTGAATAATTCTTATCGGTTTTATATACTTATACCTGAAATTAACCAATATACCAAGATCAAGACCAGTTTGTTGTAAGTAATTCTGAATTTGTCGATAGTTATCATTGACCAACTTCCTAGTAGACTTCAGTTCTAAAATTATTTTATTGTCTATGATAAAATCAACAATATTCCCACTATCCCCAATAATTAACTCTCTTTTAAATTTAACTTTTGATTGTTTTAGTTTTAACTCCATAATGTCTCCGTATTGTTTCTCTCTGGCGTATTGTCCTAACTCATTATGAACCGAAAATAAAATGCCAACTACTACATAAGAAAGTTCTGGATATAAAACCTTTTCTGATGTGTTTTTATTCGTAACCATTCGAATGTATTATGAACCAGGATTATTCGTATTCTTTAATTTATAAAACAATTTATTACCGTATCTCAAGTCAATATAATCCAAACTATTTAAACTTTTGGAAAGTGCAGTGGTTTGAAGTAATGCTTTGAGGTTTTCAAAAACTGAAAACAGAGGCTTTTTTGTGTCAAAAAATATTTCCCCTCCTCCAGAAATAATTGCTGAGAACTCATCGTTATTCTTTGCAATAACATACTGAGGGCGAAGTGAGAGACTTTTCAATGAATCCACAAAATTATTTATCTCTATAAATTTGGTTGTGGAAGCGATGTATTCAAGGCCAATCGGGTTATCAATGTCTAGCAAACCATAATACTTGAAATATGCATCCCCAGAAAAGATGGGTGACGGAGCAAATATAGTGCTGTTCTGGTCAATGAAGAAACAGGCAGAATTATCTACTGCAATACTTGAAGTGGTCGAGGAAACATCAGCCAAGAAAGATGAGGATTCATTCGGAGCACCTTTACACCAAATAGCTATGGGTTTTCGCTCGGTTATCCTTATCGATAAAGTATGAAAATCTTTAAGGTTAGTTTCTATCGTGTCTATCCTTTTGAAATTATCCTTTAGATAACTTCTCAAGGCCGTTTTTGGATACCAGAATGCATTACCTCGAGGGAAAAGCCAGATGTGTGAACCTTCTAGGTACTCCAAAGTTTTCGTTTCTAAATCTTTTTCTCCTACCAATACTCCTCCAGTTAGTTCTATTTTGGAGATTCGTATAGATGGTCTGTGGGAAATATAAGATGCAAGAGCAATAAAGATAACTATTGTTCCAAATATAATCGAATATTTTATTATCTTTTTCTTCTTCTTTTTTCTTAAAAACTCCTCTCGTTGTGGCAAGTTAGAAATCATTGGATAATTTAAAATTTAGACTTTAGAATTTATAATTAATTTTTAATGTTCAATTTTTAAATTCTAAATTAAAAAGTAAAAATTCACTATTTTTTAAAAATAGTGGTTTGTCCTCCCATGTATAGTTGTAACACTTCAGGTATTTTTATTGAACCATCAGCCTGCTGGTAGTTTTCTATAATAGCGACCAATATTCTTCCCATTGCAACAGCTGTAGCATCATTCATGTGAACAGGCTCAAGCCTTCCGTCACTTCTTCTAACTCTTGTGTTTAATCTCCTTGATTGAAAACTCGCAGTCAAATCCGCACTATGGGTTTCTCTGTATTTATTTTGACCAGGCATCCAAGTCTCAAGATCAATTTGTCTATAATCAGGAAAACCCATGTCCCCCGTGCAGACCAAAACAACTTGATATGGAAGTTTCAATGCCCGTAAAATATACTCCTGAATAGCTACCAGTAAATCTTGTTCTTGCATAGAGTGTTCAGGTAAACAAAAAGTCTCCATCTCGAGCTTATCAAACTGATGCTGGCGAATAATACCTTTTGTATCCTTGCCGTGACTTCCAGCCTCTCTTCTAAATGAAGTTGAATATCCAACCAGACGAATAGGTAAATCTTTTTCATCAATAATTTTATCCATATAGATTGGACCAAGAGTGTGTTCTGCACTTCCGATAAGCATCAGGTCGTCATTTGGGAACATATAATGTTCTTCTGGCATCATAAATCTGGCCATACGATTCTGCACAGCAGGTTTTATAAATACTGGTGGGATAACGGGTGTGAATGATGTGTTAGCAACTGACACTCCAGCTTCTTTTGCTATTGATTCTATCTTTTCTTGATTATTCAAAAATTGTAAACAAAATTGGAGAAGTGCAAACTGAATAAGAGCTAAATCTCCTTTTATATACGCAAAACGAGAACCAGAAATCTCCCCTGCAGTTTCAATGTCTAAAATTCCCAAGTCTTTACCAAGTTCATCGTGTTCCTTTGGAACAAAATCAAACTTTGGTATTTCTCCCCAACTTCGTATAACCTTGTTTCCAGTCTCATCTCCGGCAACGGGTGTATCAAGTGAATGGATGTTTGGAACCTTGAACATTAAACTCAGAAACTTCTTGTCAAGTTCAGCATACTCTCCCTCCATACCTTCCATTTCTTTTTTTAACTGGCCTCCCTTTTCAATGTCTCTATTTTTTGCCGCCTCGTTTCGCTGTTGGTTTAAACCATCTATTTCTTGTTTCAGTGATTTTCGAGTATCAGCTAACGCCAGAAGCTCATCGAGATCCACTTCTCGGTTTTTATTCTTTGTGGCTGTTGCCACAATATCCTTGTTTTCGCGGATGAATTTGATATCTAACATATACCCTTAGTGTAACAAACACTAGGGCAATTTTCAATTTTTAAACAATTTCCAATGGCTTAATTTTCAATTTCTAATATAATAAAATGATGCAAATACGAGATCTTAACAAAAAAGACTTTCCTCCACTCCTCAAAGAAATAAACGACCCACCAAAACAACTGCGTATAATCGGAGAACTTCCAAAAACCCAGAAGTATCTAGCTGTGGTTGGTTCGCGTAAATACAGTGAATATGGGAAAAATGTTTGCGAGAAACTTATAGAAGGCCTAGCTGGGTATTCAATAACTATAGTGTCTGGCCTAGCCCTCGGAATGGATGCTTTGGCACACAAGGCCGCTCTACGTGCAGGTCTCCCAACTATTGGTGTACCAGGATCTGGACTCGATGAAAAAGTTATTTATCCAAGAACAAATTTTTTTCTTGCAAAAGAAATCGTGGAAAATGGCGGAGCTCTTATATCCGAATTCCCTGATGACTTCCGACCACATCTGTATAGTTTCCCACAACGCAACAGAATAATGGCTGGTATGTGTGATGCGGTTTTGGTTATTGAGGCTGAGTTAAAGTCAGGAACTCTTATCACTTCCAAATATGCCATCGAATACAATCGTGATGTGTTCACTGTTCCCAACTCAATCTTTTCCAAAACATCCGAAGGTCCACACATGCTTCTCAGACTCGGTGCTACGCCAATAACCCAATCTAGTGATATTGTTTCCGCGCTCGGTCTCCATCCACACGAAGACCTGTTTCAAAAAAGAGATTACAAGAATTGCTCAAGCGATGAGCACGAAGTAATAAGTATTCTATCTGAGCCACGTTCTCGTGATGAAATAATCAGACTACTTGGTAAACCTGTTTATGCAACTCAGACCATAATAGCTAGTATGGAAATAAAAAATTTAATCGAAGAATCTATGGGAGAGATACACCTAAAATAATTTACATAATTTGCAAAAAAATTATTTTACGGTAATACTACGTATATGAAAATAGGACAAAAGTTACAAATGGCTACGAATAAATGCCAAATCTTATTCGTTGTCATTCGTATATTAGTATAATTCGTATATTCGTATATTAAATTCATGAAACTACTCATCGTTGAATCCCCCGCAAAAGCCAAAACAATTTCCAAATATTTGGATGGTGAATATACTGTAGTTGCTTCTGTTGGACATGTGCGCGATTTACCAAAATCAAACAAAATAGCTATTGATATTGAAGCTGGATTTGTGCCTCACTATGAAATTTCAAAAGGAAAAGAGAAAGTAGTGGCTGATATAAAAAGTTTGGCGAAAAAAGCGACAGAAGTGCTCCTTGCAACTGACCCCGACCGAGAAGGAGAGGCTATCGCTTGGCATATTGCGCAAGCCACAGGATTGAAAAAACCAATGCGTGTGGTATTCCACGAAATCACCAAGGAAGCAGTCGTTGAAGCCATCAAACATCCTCGAGACATTGACGACAACCTGAAACAGGCTCAGGAAGCAAGGCGAGTCCTCGACAGACTTGTGGGCTATGACCTATCAGGACTCATATGGAAGAAAGTTCGCTACGGGTTATCTGCTGGTAGAGTGCAATCCCCTGCCCTCCGAATAGTTATGGAACGAGAACGTGAAATCCGAGCCTTCAAGAGTCATACTTTCTGGGTTATTTCAGCTGATGTAATTCCCAAAGGAAAGACCTTTGGGAAAGTTTTTACGGTTGTTTGTGAGGAAGAGCCTACAGATAAAAAAGTGGTGGAAGATATTTTGAAAAAAGGAGAAAGTGGTTCTTGGAAAGTAAAAGATGTAAAAGAAACTGATGTAAAAAAGTCCCCTCATGCGCCTTTTATAACTTCTACACTTCAGCAGTCAGCGTCTTCAAGACTTGGATTCGCGCCGTCTCGAACTATGGGAATAGCGCAAAAACTATATGAATCTGGACACATAACATACATGAGAACTGACTCTACAAACCTCTCCAAGGTTGCAGTGGCTCAAATCGCTGATATAGTTGAAAAGAAATACGGAAAAGAATTTTTACAAATACGAACTTACTCTGCAAAGAGTAAGAACGCGCAAGAAGCTCACGAAGCAATCCGACCGACACATTTTGATGTGGACGATGCTGGAATGAATGATGAACAGAAAAAGCTCTACCAGCTTATCTGGAGGCGAGCTGTGAGTTCTCAAATGAAAGATGCACAAACTCTCAGAACAAAGGTTGTTACAAACATCGAAGGAAACACTATCCCCGATTTTTCAATCACAGGTTCTCAAATCGTCTCTCCAGGATGGCTACTCGGCGATCCAGCATCACGTGGTGAAGATGTAGAGTTTCCAAAGGTAATGAAAGGTGAAAAATTAAAACTGAATGCCATTAAATCCGAAGAAAAACAAACAGAACCACCTCCTCGATACTCAGAAGCTGGACTTATTAAAGAACTCGAGAAGAGAGGCATCGGAAGACCTTCTACATATGCATCAACAATAAAAACTCTAGAGGACAGAGGTTATGTGGAGAAAGTGAACAAAGCCCTAATTCCAACGGACACAGGTGATGTAGTTTCTAGTTTTCTTGAAGCTAATTTTGCAGACTATATAAGTGACAGCTTCACAGCGGAAATGGAAGACAAGCTGGACCTTATCGCAGAAGGAAAGGAAGAATATGTAAAGACTTTGAAAACTTTTTATAAACCATTTTTAGCTGAAGTAAAAAGTAAGGACAAAATGGATAAAGTGACAAATATGGGAGATGCGGATCCAAACATGAAATGTCCTACTTGTGGCAAAGCGATGATTATCAAACTGTCACGTGGAGGAAAGTTTCTGTCTTGTTCAACTTACCCTGACTGTGATGGGGCGCTCACTATGGCTGGAGAAGAAATCAAAAAAGATGAGCCTTTGGGAAATGACCCAGAAACTGGGCTACCTATATTTATGATGATTGGAAAGTATGGTCCGTATGTTCAACTAGGAGAAAGGGTCAAAGGAAAAGGTAGTAAAAAAGCTATAAAGCCCAAAATGTCGAGTGTGCCAAAAGGAAAAGATCTAACTACTGTGACTCTAGAAGACGCTCTGACTTACCTAACTCTCCCTCGAGTACTCGGTGTTCACCCAACGACAGGAGAAAAGATAACCGCAAACGTGGGAATGTTTGGACCATATGTCGTTCATGAAAAAGATTTCCGATCTCTCAAAGAAGACGATATCTATACTATTGAACTACCTCGTGCCTTAGAAATATTTGCTCAAGAGAAAAAGAAGCGTGGATTCACAAAGAAAACGAAGAAAGCCTAGCCTCCATTGTAAAAAATAATATTTTCATTACAATGAAAATATGCCCTGTAGTAGAAGTTGTTATAGTTCGCTAAGGCGAACATTAGGATAGATGCCAACTACACTACCGGACTATCCTGTAGTGAAAATAGTATTATATAAATACAGGATATGATAAATATGAAAAAGTCGAAATTATCAACAAATATAATATCAAAGTAGTTTCTGGCTCCTAGAGCGATACTATTTTCTACTACCGGATGCCTGATATCAAGGAGATCACTTCCCTACTACAAAACCTAACTGACAAGGATTTAGCTCTTATCCAAAAGGCATATACTTTCGCGCAGAAAACACACGAAGGGCACCTTCGTAAAAATAACGAACCCTACTTCAATCACCTTTTTGCTACCGCAAAAAACATTGCTGAACTAGGAATGGGCTCGACTACTATTGCCGCTGGATTTCTCCATGATTCAATCGAGGATGTAAATGTCACTCCAGAAGAAATCAGAAAGGAATTTGGTGATGAAGTTTTGTTCTTGGTTGAGGGAGTAACAAAACTTGGAAAAATAAAATACCAAGGTACAACTAGATATAATGAGAGTTTAAGAAAACTTTTTGTAGCGATGTCCCAGGACATTAGAGTCCTCATAATTAAACTCTGCGACAGGCTTCATAACATGCAGACTCTCGACTCTGTGCCGAATGAGAAGCAACTTCGCATCGCCAAGGAAACTCTGGAGATATACGCTCCTATCGCTTACAGACTAGGAATCAAAAAACTCCAAAGAGACTTGGAGGACTTGGCTTTCGCATACATATTTCCAGAAGACTTTGAAAAGACTAAAAAAATTCTTAAAGCTAAAAAAGGAGAAGTGGAAGCCAATTTAGAAAATTTTGAGAAATCATTGAAGAAGGAACTTGCAAAAAACGGTGTAACAAATTTCAGTATGGACCATAGAGTAAAAAGTCTTTACTCTCTCTACAAAAAACTTCAAAAATACAAAGGTGATGTTGAGGCTATATATGATATTTCCGCACTTCGTATTACTTTGCCAGAAATAGCTGACTGCTATCGGGTATTGGGAATCATACACGGAGCCTGGAGACCGCTACCAGAAAGAATAAAGGACTATATCGCGTCGCCCAAGCTCAACGGCTATCGCTCAATACACACTACAATCTTCACAGGAGACGGCGCTATTGTAGAAGTTCAAATTCGTACTGAAGAAATGCATAAGGAGGCGGAGTTTGGAATTGCATCTCATATATCCTACAAAGAAGGAGCTAAGAAAAAAACTACAAATCCTAATTTGTTGTGGATAAAAAAAATACTACCAGAAAAAAGGGACAAGGATTTAAAATCCGATGGTAAGGGTAGCTCTGGCGATATCCCGAGTTGGGTAAAAGAGCTTGTGGAGTACCAGAAAGAAGCTGGTGATGAATTCCTAGATCACGCCAAAAGTGATTTCTTTGAGGAGCGCATTTTCGTTTTCACACCAAAAGGAGATGTGATAGACCTGCCGAAGGACTCTTCAATTATCGACTTCGCATTTGCCATACACACTGATATTGGTAGTCACTTATCAGGAGCCAAGGTAAATGGAAAATTCTTATCAATAACAAGCACGTTGCAAAACGGAGATCGTGTTGAAATTGAGACAAAGAAAAACGCAAAGCCAAGCTATAAATGGTTAGAGTTTTGTAAGACCACTATGGCAAAGAGAAGAATAAATAACTATTTGGATAACTTTAAGTAATTTCGTTGAAAGAAAATCTCTTTCTCGTCATATCCTTTTTGGAGTACGCACTTTTTCTGGTGAAAAAGATGCTCAAATCCTCGCCCGTCGGCTGTGGGGCCTCCAAAAAGGATATGACTCAACGAGATTTTCTAGAACTTTCACAATCTAGATGAAGTTCAAGGTGAAGTTGGGATTAGGGACCCAACTGCAAGACCTTGAACGTTTTGTAATCAAAATGTAAAAGGTGTACTGCTCCAGTAGGGAGGAATGAGAAAATGCGAGGAGCCTTACACTGGTAAGGTGACGAGAATTTTTGATATTCCAACGCTGAAATTCGCTAGATTTGGAAGTTATATGGAGAAATTTTTGATGGAATATATTTCCTCTTCCGTATTATCATCCTTCCTCACCTCCTCTGGAGTTCTGTCATCTAAATTGTGAAGGTCTTCAATAGTCATCTCTGCAATTTTTGGATCACGAACATAGTCTGGAATATTTTCATTTACTGGCGGAATAGGGTTGGCGATAATATGTTTGTCCATCATCTCCGTCGGCGACTTTACTTGATTTGATTTTAGAAGTTCAAGAATTGAGTGAAGGTCTTCGTTTGAGAAGTAGTCAATAAGAATTTTCCCGCCATTCTCGCGTCTTTCAATCGAAACTCGAGTGCCAAGTGTTTCAGTCAGTTTTTCCTCCATCTCTTGAGTTTCAGGATCTAGAACTGCACCCTTCTTTCGAATCTTATCATAAGCAATTCTTCTGCCGATCGACTCAGCTTCACGAACTGTGAGTTTTTTAAACATTATTTCTTTGAACAAAGTTCCTTGCTCTTCTGGCCTATCTCCAAGCATCATGAGTGGACGAGCGTGACCTTCGGATATCTTACCCATAGAGATTGCATCTAGAATATCGTTTGGAAGTGCCAGCAAGCGCAAGGAATTTGAAACATATTCACGACTCTTGCCAACTTTTTGTCCTATCTCTATATGTTTGAAACCAAAGTCAGCCACCAGTCTCTGGAAGGCTTGCGCTCTATCAACCGGATTCAGATCCTCTCTCTGAATGTTTTCAATAATAGCGAGTTCAAGCTTCATAAGGTCGGTAATATCCTCCCCAACTTTTATGAGTACTGGAACTTGAGACAGACCAGCCAGTTTTGACGCCCGCAGTCTTCTCTCGCCAGCGATTAATTCGTATTCAACAGCGAGACCGCCATCTTCCTTTGGAACTTCTTTTCTGGTAACTACAAGAGCTTGTAAAACCCCATATTGACGAATAGAGTCAGCTAGACTGCGAAGTTGGGTCTCATCGAACTCTCGACGAGGTTGGTAAGGGTTTGGTGTTATCTTTTCTACCTCCACCCAGAAAATAGAATCGTTGTAAAATTGTGACATGAAAAATGAGTTGTAAAGTTTATAAACCCGCACACTAACTTTGACATCCTTGCGTTGTGTTTTTGTTATTCTTATTACTGAACACAAGTGTCTGTTAAAATTAAACCTAGCTTAACTTTATGATAAGCAACAGAGAACACAATGTCAAAGTTAGTGTGCGGGTAAAGTTAAAAGTTTATAAAGTATATTTTATCACAAAATAATCAGTAGCCCAAATTATCAATATATTTTTACCATGATATAATTCTCCATATGGAGAACATAACAAGGAAAGAAACTGATGATTTTGTGATAAATGGCGGGAGAAAACTATCTGGAACGATACAGACGAATACCTCGAAGAACGGGGCTCTGGGCCTCTTTTGTGCTTCCCTACTTAATAAACAGACAACCACTCTCCACGGAATTCCAAACATTCAAGAAATTTCTAGAATAATTGAAATATTTGAAAGTATTGGAGTAAAAGTTGAGTGGATGGATAAAAACTCTGTTCGCATCACTCCTCCAAAAAAGTTTAATATGGCGAAAATTAGTGAGAACCCTGCAACTCATATCAGATCAGTCCTTATGATGATAGGAAGCCTTATACATTTTGAAAACAATTTCAAAATGCCTCATGCCGGTGGATGCAAGATGGGACAAAGAACTATTGCCGCTCACAGGTATGGACTTGAGTCCCTAGGAGTAACAATAGACACCAAAGAAAAATACTACGAAATCAAACATAAAAAATTGAAAACGAACGACATTGTGCTATATGAAGCGAGCGACACGGCCACAGAAAACCTACTTATTGCCGCAGCATTAATACCGGGAATTACGACTCTTCGATTTACTCCGCCGAACTATCAAGTGCAAGAAGTATGCTTTTTCCTGGAAATGTGTGGAGTCAAAATAGAGGGTATTGGAACTAGTACTCTAGTTATTCACGGCGTAAAAGAAATAAATACACCTCTTGAATATCACAACAGTGAAGACCCTACTGAATCGATGATGTTTATTGCGGGAGCGATTGTCACCAATTCAAAACTTATAGTTACCAGGTGCCCTATTGAATTCCTGTCACTTGAATTGTTGAAGTTAGAAAAAATGGGGCTAAAATTCATTAAGTCCGAGATTTATTTATCAAAAAATGGCAAAACAAAACTTTGCGACATAACAATATTTCCATCTAAACTAACAGCCCTTCACGACAAGATCCATGCTTCGGCTTATCCTGGAATAAATGCAGATAACCTGCCTTTTTTTGTGCCAATATGTGTATTAGCAAATGGAACAACACTCATCCATGACTGGATGTGGGAAAATCGTGCTATTTATTTCACTGAATTAAATAGACTAGGAGCCAACATGGTTTTGGCAGACCAGCATAGAGTCATGATAACTGGCCCGTCTCTCTTCAAGGCAAATCAGGTTGTATGCCCACCCGCTCTCAGACCCGCAACTATTGTGCTGGTAGCGATGCTTGGTGCCAAGGGCAAGTCCATACTTCGAAATGTGTATTCGATAAAAAGAGGTTACGAGAATATAGCTGAAAGACTAAACAGTATTGGCGCAGACATCACAATTTTGAATAGTTTTTAAATACGCATGTAAATTTTTATCTTTACTGATATGTCTTGAGACCATGTGCCGGGAGGGAGACTCGAACTCCCACGGGGTTGCCCCCAAACGATTTTGAGTCGTTCGCGTAAACCAATTCCGCCATCCCGGCTATAATGCTATACTAGCGAAAAATGACTATAAAATCAACGAAAAATAAACCTAAAATCCTAGTAATCCTCGGCCCCACTGCCTCAGGAAAAAGCGCTCTAGCTGTTAAACTCGCCAGAAAATATAATGGCGAAGTTATTTCTGCTGATTCAAGGCAGGTTTATAAGGGTCTCAATATTGGAACTGGCAAAATTACAAAAAAGGAAATGCTGGGAATCCCCCACCACCTACTAGATATAGTTTCACCAAAGGAAACTTTTAATGTAGTAGATTGGAAAAAGTTAACTGACAAGGCAATCAATGATATTTTGAATAGAGGAAAACTGCCGATAATATGCGGAGGAACTGGCTTTTATATTCAATCGATAGTAGATGGAATCGTTTTGCCAGAAGTGGCTCCGAATAAAGAGCTACGAAAAAAATTAGAAACAAAAAATTTAGAAGAACTTGTGACCATTTTGAAAAAAATGGATCCTGAGAGAATCAAAAATATTGACACAAAAAATAAAGTTAGACTTGTTAGGGCTATTGAAATCGCAAAGACTTTAGGTTCAGTGCCTAATCTTAAAAAAGTGAAACCGCCATACGATGTCATTCAAATAGGACTTATGGCAGATGATGAAGATTTAAAAAAGAAAATTAAAAATCGCCTAGTTTCTAGGATTAAAAAAGGCATGATAATGGAAGCGTTGAATCTTCATGCGGTAGGACTTTCATATAAAAGGATGCGGGAACTCGGGCTAGAGTACAAATTCTTAGCCGACTTTCTGGAGAAAAAAATAACAAAAAGTGATTTCATGAAAAATCTTGAAACTGAGATATGGCGTTACTCCAAAAGGCAGATGACTTGGTTTAAAAGGGACAAAAGTATAAAATGGCTTCTTAAGGAAAAGGATGTTATCGCCGAACTTAACTACTGGTTGACTTAACCTCACTAGGGTGTCAAGATGTTCGAGGGAGCTTTGATGAATCCGTGTTTAAATGGTGCGAATCTGGTAGTAAGGCGTGGTAAAAACCAAATTCTCATCGTTCAGGCAAACTATGGTGAGAAGAAGCTCCTTCTCCCTGGTGGAGGAAGAGAACTAGGGGAAACCATAAAGCAAACCGCTGTCCGCGAGCTCATGGAAGAAACAGGGCTCAGGACTAGTGTTGACGACTTGCGGGAAATCGCAGAGTTGGTGCAACGTGTCCCAACTCCAAACGGTCTTGTTGATGGAACATTGTTCCTATACGAGACAAGGAAATTCTCTGGGGAGAAGTTCGCAGAACCCAATGAGGAGATTCTTATGTCCATGTTTATGGACATCGGTGAAATCATTGAGCGTCAAAATGAGTTTGGACTAGCTTACCGCAGGATGATCTTTCAGTACCTGCGCTGTGTCTCCCGTCTAGACCCACTTCCTTTCAACGGTCGCTTATCCAATAATGTGGAATGTCCGCAGTGGGTAAGGTCACGAAGTCTTGTTCTTCTGTCCTGAAAAGGCATGTCATGTATGTTGATGGCCTTTTTCTTTTGCAAAAAAAGCCTTAAACATTTAATATAAGAATATGAAAGTAATAATACTGGCTGGTGGAAAAGGTAATCGCTTAATGCCTATCACAGAAAATTTACCAAAACCCTTAATTAAAATTGGCGGTTCCCCAATAATTGATAGAATATTTAAATCACTTCCTGATGAAATAACTGAAGTTATAATCATTGTTGATCATTTAAAAGAAAAAATTAAATCGTATGTTGGAAATAATTTTTATAATTACCCAGTAACATATATTGACCAACTAAGTACAAGAGGCACTTTTGGAGCATTATTATCAGCTAGAGATTTTCTTTCACCCAATGAAAGGTTTTTAGTAATTAATGGAGATGATATTCATAATAAAAATGAGCTTACAAAGTATTTGTCATTTAATCGTTCGTTTGGAATTCAAAAAATGAATATGCCAAACTATCACAGCATACATCTAACAGAACAAAACTTATTGGAAGGTTTTTACGGCCAAAATGAAAATGAAGAGAAGAATGGAGCACTAATAGCTAATGGAGTTTATGTTATTGATACAAATATTTTCGAACACCCTGGAGTAATTTTACGAGATGGGGAAAGTGGGTTGCCACACACAATCTTGGCCCAGAAAGATCAGTTCCCTGTTGTTGGTGTAGAAACGCACGAATGGATACCAATAAATTCATTTGATGATATTGAAAGAGCAGAAAAAAAGTTAGCTAATGTTGACTTAAATTCTGTAATGTAATATAAAATGGAAGGAGGTAATGACGATGACACTCGCAAATCTGCTCGGCGTCTTGATTGTCACTTCCCCGTTCTGGGTAGTGGCGATAGCTCTTTACTGGAACATTCGAAAGGCTGGAAATGGCCTCAGATGAATTGTTCACTCCAGAAGCTACTGAGTGGCTACGTAGGACATTTAAGTTCCTTTTATATGTTCTTCTAGCCTCACCGATCTGGTTCCCTTTACTCGTTCTGTACTTTGGAACGATCTAATCTGCGCCAAATCGACCACCCGCACGCAATATGTGCGGGTTTCGTCGTTTAAAAATGCGGGAGTGAGAAGTTGTGTTACAACTTCGCAAGACCTTGAACGTTTTGTAATCAAAAGGTGAAAGGTGTACAGATCCTGTAAGGATGGAGGATCGGTCAGGAATAATTTTCTCGCCGTCGCTCGAAAATTTTCCCTACCCGGACTCGCGACCAGTTCTGTTGAACTGGTACCCGCTCCGGCTTTCGATTCCTCACGTAAAGTCTTCCAGACTTTACTCATCTCACGCAGAATAACTTCATTATTTTTGGCGGGAGATGGAGGAATCTCACCTTACAGGAGCAGTACCCCAATTGGATATTTTTGAAAAATATCTCAATCGGGCTTCGATTCCTCACGTAAAGTCTCCTAGACTTTACTCATCTCACGCAGAATAACTTCATTATTTTTGGCGGGAGATGGAGGAATCGAACCCCCGACATCAGATTTGGAGTCCGATGTTATGCCACTTAACTAATCTCCCAGATTACTGTCACAATATATCAAAAAAACGCCCCTAAGGCGAATCTTTGTTACTTCTTTATTTTCTTTAGAGGAAGTTTCACTTCACCGAAAACAACTCGCTTTCTGAGCTTCTTGTCGTATTTCTTTAGGGTTATTTTTCGTTCAACCTTCTTCTTGTTTTTAGAAGTTATGTAAACGGTCCCTGTGGTCTTGTTATGTAATCCAATTAATCTATCTTGTGACATAGTTGTAATAAAGTAACAGAATATAGGGAAAAATGCAAACTGGTGCGCCGGGTTGGATTCTTCCGCGACTCAAAACTCGCCGTCGCTCGTTTTGGTCGTGTCCGCAGCTCGCGACCTAGTTTGCTAACTAGTTTCCTCACAGGAACTGTACACCATTCGCACTAAAGGAGCTCATGGTTTTACGAAGTCGTAACACGACTTCTCACCCGCTCCGTTTTTCGAGTCCCTACGTAAAAACATACCCATGTTTTTACTCCCGACGCATCAAAAAATTCCCTAACGGGAATTATTTTGTGCGCCGGGTTGGACTCGAACCAACGATGTCATAAAGACCGGGGATTTACAGTCCCCTGGAATAGCCACTATCCGACCGGCGCATATTTCTTCACATAAAACTCTATCATACTTTTTATATCTAGCAAAAGCTTTTTATCACTATATCGCACATGAACCATTCCATGTTTCATTTTGTTTCCATCTTTATTAAAATTTGACTTGACGTAGGGTTTAGAGAATTGACTTTGTGGTATGAGAGTTGTCTTACTCCAAAACCTTACCAAATCAGTCACATTTTGATCTGAATAACAGTATAATAAAATCCGGAGTTTTGATTCATTTAAAGAATATGTCGATCTAAGAAATTTCAAAAAAATTTTAATCATATTTGGATCACTGTTTGTGAAATCAACCGCTTGATAGGTAGATGAATCATTTCCTTTAAATCCTTCAGCCCAATACAACATAATACCAATAATTGATAATGTTTTTAAATCTGCATTTTTTAAAATATTTTTTTTGAAAGATGGAGTTTTCTTTAAAAACTTTTCATATTGAGCTTCTTTTTGCGTCCTTCTTTGAATATTCTGTTTACGAAAAAAGAAAGTAGTAGCATCTACTGAAACTTTTAAATAATCTGAAATTTCTTTTATGGAATATTTTTTATTCCTATATAAATCAACTATCAACGACTTTTTATTATCTGGTATTGTTTGGGTCATACTATGTCAATATAACATATCTATGAAACTGTAAGCTCTGACTTATACACAATTTAGAAAAGTTAATTCAAAAAAATCTAAGCCAATGCTTTGTCAGATATAAAACTTTCTGTTACAAACGATCCGTTCTTCCCTTTCTTTACACTAAATGCAAACTCACTTCCTTTCATATCAACGGTGACAGTTCCGCCTTTTGATAAACCTTTGCTAACCATTAGACTAGCTATTGGAGTCAATATCTTGGTCTGTAGTAGACGTTTCAATGGTCTCGCACCGTATTGTGGACTATAACCTTCCTTGGCAAGGTGAAATGCCACAGAAGGAGAAAGATTCAGTTTGATTTCTTTTTGTGTCAGTCTATCTTTTATAATATCGATTTGAATCTGAACAATCTCTGCTATTGCCTCTTTGCTCAAAATATCAAAGACCACAATATCATCTAAACGATTGAGAAACTCTGGTCGGAAATGATCTTTGAGAGCCTCCAAAACTTTTGACTTTGCTTCTTCATATACTGCTTTTTCTGTTTGGTCAGACGCAAAACCAATTTTTTCCATTTTATCAATGTAACGTGCGCCAATGTTTGAGGTTAGAATAATAACTGTATTTCTAAAGTTTACCACTCGTCCTTTCGCGTCAGTTAAACGTCCGTTATCCAAAACTTGTAGGAGAATATTGAAAACCTCTGGATGTGCCTTCTCAATTTCATCAAAAAGAATAACTGAGTATGGTCTATGACGAACTAGCTCTGTAATAGTTCCGCCTTCTTCGTGTCCTACATAACCTGGAGGAGCACCTATGATTTTCGATACGCTGTGTTTTTCCATGAACTCTGACATGTCTATACGGATTAGAGATTTATCATCATCAAACATAAACTGGGCCAAAGCTTTGGTTAATTCAGTTTTACCCACTCCTGTTGGACCCAAGAAAAGAAACGATCCAATAGGCCTATTTGGGTCGGAGATTCCAACACGGCTTCTCTTTATAGTATCTGAAATTTTTTGGACGGCTTCAGCTTGACCGACTATTTTCTTCTTTAGAACTTCTTCTATTCTGTGCAATTTATCCGCTTCTTCTTCCAGCATTCTGGATACTGGTATTCCTGTCCATTTGGAAACAATAGACGCGATATCGTTTTCAGTAACTTCCTCTCTGAGAATTCTGCGAGAACTCTGGAGCTTTTTCAGTCGTTTTGATTTCACATCCAAATCTTTCTCGAGCATTGGGACTTTTCCGTATCGTATTTCGGCAGCCTTTGCGAGGTCTGCTTTTGCTTCTGCAATTTCTGCTTCACGTCGAAGTTCCTCAAGTTGTTTCTTGATAGTTTTTATTTCATTTACAGTTTCCTTTTCGTTGTTCCATTTGAGTTCAACCTCTCTCGTTTCTTCTTTCAAATCAGCGATAGCTTTTTCTATATCCTTTGATCTAATTTTTGATTTTGGATCTGTCTCTTTTTTCAGCGCCTCATGCTCTATTTGTAATTTCACAATTCTTGAGTGTGCATTTTGCAATACTGAGGGTTTGTTTTCCAAAGCAATCTTGAGGTAGGACGCTGATTCGTCAATAAGGTCCACCGCCTTGTCAGGAAGAAATCTGTCTGAAATATATCTACTACTCAAATTTACGGCAGATACAATCGCTTCGTCAGTGATTCTCACTCCATGATACAACTCGTATTTTTCTTTCAGCCCTCGAAGTATTGTTATCGCATCATCTATTGTTGGCTCGTTTACATAAACTGGCTGGAAACGTCTTGAAAGCGCTGGGTCTTTTTCTATATGTTTTTGATATTCCTTCAGAGTTGTAGCGCCGATGGCATGCAGTTCTCCTCGAGCAAGAGCGGGCTTCAGCATGTTTGAAGCATCGAGTGAGCCCTCGGCAGAACCAGCTCCCACAATAGTGTGGATTTCATCTACAAAAAGAATAACCTTACCATCTGACTTCTCAACTTCCTTCAAAATGTTTTTTAGTCTCTCTTCGAATTCCCCTCTGTACTTTGTACCTGCTACAAGAAGACCTAAATCGAGTGATACTAACTCCTTATCTCGTAGGGACTCTGGAACTTCTCCCATCGATACCCTGATAGCCAAGCCTTCTACAATAGCTGTTTTACCAACACCTGCTTCTCCAATCAGGATTGGATTGTTTTTTGTACGTCGAGAAAGAATTTGAATGATTCGACTTATTTCGTCATCGCGACCAATAACCGGATCAAGTTTATTTTGTTGAGCGAGCTTGGTCAGGCTTCTAGTGAATTTGGAAAGTGCCTTGAACTTTTTTGGAGTGTCAGTTTCTATGGTTTTTGTGCTTCGAATTTCTTCGATGATGTTAATTACTGAATCCTTGTTTATTTTGAATTTCTGAAGTAGATCTCTAGCTGGGCTCTGAACCTCGATAAGCGCCAAAAATAAATGTTCAGTAGAAACAAACTCATCGTTCAGAGTTGTAATCTGTTTACTCGATGTTTCTAGAACTTGAGCTAGTTCGGGAGTTAGATAGACTTGGTATGATGCAGACAAAGTTTGGCCTGCTTCATTTCCCTCCATCGCATCCAGAAGTGAATCGGTGAGAAGAATCGTATCAACTCCTAGTTTATCTAGTATAGAAATAACCATACTCTCTTCTTGTAGCACGAGAGCTGTCAAAAGATGGATTGGATTTACATGGTTTTGTCCACGCTCAATAGCGAGTTCATGGGCTTTACGGATGGCTTCTTTGGCCTTAGTAGTGAATTGGTTTGGAGGAGGCATTTTGATTAGTTATAAAGTTTAAAAGTTATAAAGTTTATAAAGGAAAGCACCAAAAACCTATGGATTCGGGGTGTTAATTACTTGTATTATATTCCAATTCTACCAAAAAGTCAATTCACCTGCACACTAAATTTGTGGTTTATTTTAGTTAAAAAAATGAAAAAAAGTGGTATAACAAAATTAGTGTGTGGGTAAACTAATTAGCCGTTTTTTCTAGCTTTGAGGGCTCAGACAAAATTATTATTTCTTTTCTTAAAATTTCTACTAGTGTGAACAATTTTGATACATCGGGGGTTGTTTTGAGTGCCACCAAATTCCCATCCAGATTAAAGAGTGGACTGCCACTTACGAAATCTTTTTGTGAGATGTCTGTGTTAATTCCGACCAAAAATTTAATACTTGATGTGCCTGTGCCTGATTCCTTCATTTCAAACGAAACGGCTCGGCCTACTCCTACAGCGTTTTCACTTACTCCTCCAATACTGATCAAAGTCTGTCCGAGTTTCGGTTC
>SIBV01000029.1 GCA_009694965.1 Candidatus Zambryskiibacteriota bacterium | reverse complement strand
TCTATGATCTATGATCTTATTATTATTGGTGGTGGACCCGCGGGAGTTTCAGCGGGAGTTTATGCCGCTAGAAAGAGACTTAAAACACTATTGATAGCTCCTGAATTTGGAGGACAAAGCATTGTTTCAGAAGGAATTGAAAACTGGATAGGTACGGTGAAAATATCTGGTGCCGACTTAGCAAAAGATCTAAGGTCACATGTTTTAGCTTACTCTGACGATACACTTGAAATTAAAGAGGGTGAAAGTGTATTGGACATAACTAAAGATGGAGATAATTTTAAAGTTTTTACAGATGAAGTTGAATACTCTTCTAGAACAGTCCTCATCGCTACTGGTAGTACTCGAAGAAAGCTGGATATTCCTGGAGCAGAAAAATTTGACAACAAGGGGCTAACCTATTGCGCGTCCTGTGACGGACCACTTTTTAGCGGACAGGATGTCGTGGTAGTTGGTGGTGGGAATGCTGCCTTCGAAACATCAGCTCAGCTCTTGGCTTACTGTAAATCAGTGACCCTTCTCAATAGAACAGACAGTTTCCGGGCGGATGAAATAACTGTTAATAAACTGAAACAAAATGAGAAGTTTAAAATAATAACAAACGCTATTCCGGTAGAAATAAAAGGTGAGAGTTTTGTAAGTTCAATAGTTTATGAAGATTCAATTACAAAAGAAAAAGTAGAAATGCATGTTCCTGGAATTTTTGTCGAAATAGGTCTAATTCCAACAACTTCCTTTGCTAAAAATATTTTAAAACTAAACAAAATAGGACAAATTCCTGTTGATCCCCGAACTCAACAAACTAGTGTAAAAGGCATTTGGGCAGCTGGAGATTGCACTGACGGACTGTACCATCAAAACAATATTGCCTCAGGAGACGCCGTTAAGGCATTGGAGGACATATATGTGGAACTACACACAAAATAAGGAAATACTTATCTAGAATAGTATAAAAGTATACTAATTTCTTTAAGATTTTTACAATCTAGTTGGACCATCCCATCCTCATTTTCACCCAATATAAAGCAGGATCCGTCACTACCTACAACCTTCATCATATTTCCACTTTGCCAAGCGCCGTGCCATGTAATACCGACCTTATTATCAGTTAATTGCCAGTTACCATTATCTTCAATTGTTGCGTTTACCCTGCTAGACGACAAAGTTTCCTTTGCACTAGATACATAAGGCAGGATAAATAACACCAAAACTAACAAAAACGTAATTGACTTCATAGCACAATGTTATACGCTTGTGCCGGTTATTTGTCAACCAGGAAAGGATTTTTAAAATATTACTTTATATCCTTAATTTCTTTGCTTATTTTTGCCTCCATACCCTCAAGTTCTTCCTTTAATTCAAGTTTTGTTTTTTGTTCACGTTTTTTTATTCCTGCTTGAGTTTTAGCACCCACTACATATGTAACATACTGAGACAAACCATCTTTTAACGTATCAAAAGACTCATGCAATACATGCTCCGCCTCCAAAATCTCATCTCCCTGACTCTTTTTCTTTCTTCTGAACATTAACCATATAAAGAACATCAGTAACAAAACAAGAGAAAGAAGTGTTAGGAGAGTAATTATTATAGTTGCATAATCTAGCACAATTCCTCCTACTCGTATAAACGTAGAAGCTGTAACTTCTATTGTAACGGGATCAGACAATCCGCTTTCGTTTCCGCTATCTGTGACGTTTCGTGCCCAAACTCTATAATACCCAGCCTCTGCTTTCTTTGTGTATGTAAAAATAAACTTGCCGTCTGGACCTGAGAATGTGTACTCTTTTACAGGTTCGTCGGAGCCTTTTTGTAGGATGACAAATATTTTTGTAAGAGGAATTCCCAAACCCTTTATTGTAAGAGTGCTGTTTGCGGAAAGCTTCTTTGGCCACTCTGTAATTATTGGAACCTCAATAGGTCTTTCTGACTGAACATCTGGAATAATAACTTCTTTTACGGGAACAGGGTTTGGTACTCCGTCATTTGGCGAAAGTGTATACAATGCTCCACGTAGGCCATCGGCAATATTTGTGCCCTGTCCGTCATTTGCGAGTATTGAGCCTGAGAGAAAGTTAACTGGAGCCTGCCCAGGTGCCTTCACACGAAAAGTAATACGCAAAACTCCTCCAGACGCTCCTGTAAAACCTGGGCTTGGCACACCCCCAGAAAATGATATAGACCCTGCTGGGTTTGAAAAAGATGGGTTATCTGTCCACAGACTGAATATGGATTGTGAGTATCCTAGACTTACCACCTGAAGCTTTGAGTTATCGAAACTAATTTGTCCAGTACTAGCGTTTATAGACTCTCCGCCGGTTTTGAGATTTACAAGAACGGAAAACGATTCACCAACAGTGTAACTACCGACAGAGGGTGAAAGGAAAAGGGTTGCCTGAGCGTCTGCTACAAACGGAGTCAGTAGGAAGAGAAGAACAAAGGTAAAAAAATGTTTCCTTATTAAGTTCATTTTTGTGTTTTATTTTCTGCGAACACGTGAAGATCTTTTTGTGAAAAACCTAGTCGAGGCAAAGGTCACGATAACCAGAATTAGCGCCAGCATAAAGTAACCCATAGTTCCAAATGGCTTGTCAGCTCTTAAAACTGTACTATTTCCAGCTCCATCGGTCGCCCTAACCTCTATGTTACTCCCCCATGACTGAAAATAAAGTACATATGGGCTCTGTGTCTCCTTCCATTCCGTATTGAAGCTATCAGTAAACATTGAAATAATTTTTGGCATCTCTCGTACCTCATATTTGGAAACTCCAGAATCCTTATCTACCGCAAAGAAGGATACAAAATATGAATTTTCCACAACAGACTCATGACGACTGACCATAGGTATAAAGTTCTCAGGAGATATGGTGTCCTTGGGTGCCTTTGACTTTTCAATTACAACAGGAGGAACTACTCCGGAAGTTGGTTTAACCACAGGAGCTTTTGTAATTTGAAGTGTAAGTGGCACAAGTCTTAAGCCTTGAAGTTCTCCCCCACTTCCATCGTTCAAAAGCACCTTAACATCATGGAGATTTATTGTTAAGGATCCTTCTTGCTTTGGCCTAACAACAAATGTAAACAAGCTACCGGAACTGCCACTGTAGCCTCCTGGAGTTCCGCCCGTGAAGTTTATTGTGCCAGCTGAATTATTTGCTGTCGGCTTATCTACCCAAAGAGAAATAATTGAGTTTCCGAATCTTAAATCAGAAACAGAGACGGAACTTCCCGGAAATGAAACCTGCCCACCAACTGTGTTGATTTGCTGACCGGCTGTATCTACCGACGCAGTTATCAGAATACTTTCATTTATCGCATAACTTGTTTTACTAGCACGCAGAGTGACAGACTGTGCATCAGCAAAACCCGGTGCAATAAAAAATGTGAAAAAACAAATTAAGTATAAAGATTTTTTGGTAAACGACATCATATTATCAATATAATACCATAAATTATATTAGACTTACAACAAGACTATCCGTTCCACCAGAATAGCATTATAGAGAAGTCAAAAATGTTCACAGTTCCGTCTTTGTTTATATTAACACAAGGATTTTTTGGGTTTTTTTGATTCCAAAAGAACAAAAGTATGGAAAAATCAATAATATTTACTTTTTTATCTCCATTTAAATCTCCATTCTTACTACAACCACTTATAGTTGGAGGAAGTTTTCCTAAAAATACATCTTTATCTCCTACTCTAAAAGCTAAACTTTCAGAAAAAGGTGAGATTACAGCGTCAGGTGCTACTACCTGACTTTTTGAGGTGTGAGGACCTAGTTCAAGTGGAGTGGAATTAAGGGTGTAGCTCCAAAAACCTAGTCTGTCTGACTTTGTCTTGTCGGTTATCATTACTTCAGAGTTCACGACAATATTTACGTCTGATGCAGGATACCCGAAACCAAAAAACTTTATGTCATTTCCAGACTTTACTTCTGACTTATCAGAGCCAATGGTTGGAGCAATTATAATATCTGAAAGAGTTGTAGTTTGTCTGGTTGGAATGTTTACAGTAAAGCTTGTGGTTAATGACCTTCTATTATCTTTGTCGATTGCATATGCAGAAAAAGTGTATATGCCTCCAACAACAGTACTGTCAACTTGCCAATTTCCACCAGCATCAGCAATAGGCTTGGATACTGTCGATCCGTCTCTAAAGACTGTCACTGTTGCTCCAGGGTATGCTCTTCCTTTTATTATAATTTTGGTTGCACCACTCGGAGGAGTGATTATACCTCCGCCACCTCCTGATGAAGGTGAAGGTGTAGGAGCAACAGGGGTTGCTGTCACTTGTGTTGAAGTAGCTATAAAATTTCCAAAGATATCCTGGACTCTGATCACAAAATAATATAGCGTACTATTTGTGAGGCTAGTTCGGGTTGAGCTGGTAACATTTCCCAGTGAAGTGTAAGAATATGGACCACCAGAGACTGTAGACTGCCCTACAGTATAAGCACTCGGTGTCCAACCTAAAAGCCCTGTGGAAGCGGACCACGAAAGCGCAACTTGTGCGTCTCCTGCAGTTGCAGTAACTACGGGGCTTGATGCGAAGGGGAAATAAAGGAATCCAGAGTTTGTCTTGAAAAGACTAGATGAACTTGTGCCAATTGCCATTTGAGATATAACTCCAAATAAGCCAAAACTAGTTGACGTTCCATACCCACCAGCATTCATAAGGGGGTCAAGAATTTTATAACTATTCGAAGTAAATTCTTGCGAATTAACAAATGGAATATTAAAAAATAATATAAATAAAGTTAATAACAACTTAAATAAAATAGATAGATTTTGTAATTTTTTAAATTCCATAATTAATAGACAAAAAGACAGACGGGTTAGTCTTCATTATAAACTATAAAAAAAATACTGACAAACAAACTTGATCTATATCAATTTTATATAAATCCTATTTTTCTTTGTAGTAGCATACAAAGACGGTCCTTACGAAAACTTGTGAAAATTTTTCGTAATGACTTTTTGTGTATAAATTGGTATACTTTTAGAAGCATAGGGAGCTTTTTGAGGAAATACCATGAAAATTAAGTTAAAATTTAGCAAATTCTATATACGTTTGATAATTATTTTTGTATTTTTACTTG
>SIBV01000028.1 GCA_009694965.1 Candidatus Zambryskiibacteriota bacterium | reverse complement strand
TTTGTGCAGTAATTCTAGCATTTGCGCGAACTTTTTTCAAAGTAGATGAATAGCGTTCCCCGCGCGCTAAAGCGCCTCTGTGCGAAGCACAGAGCTTTCCAAAATGGAAAGTGCGGGGAAACGCTAAATACAAAATGGACTCGGTTTTGCGAAAACTATTTTCTGGGAAAGGATTTCGCAAAATCGAGACTAATGTTTTTGAAATTCGGCGGGAATTCTGAATTCTCCCCGCGCGGAGGAAGGGTCTGGGAGGGAATCCGCGCGGGCTTTCTTTTTGATTTTTGGGCGGAGGCTTATAAAAAGTAAAATTATTAAGTCGCCTGTTTATTCAAATAGTTTTCAATTGCATTCAGCATAGCTTCGTATCCGTTTGGTTTTAGTACCTCAACAAAATTATCATGACCTTGAAATTTTATATTAGTACCGGGATCTAAAATTTTATATTTTTCTTTAAATTTTTCATAAGACAATCTCTGACCGTTTTCATAGGCGGCATCTCTAAAACTCATAAATGCTTCTTCCATATTACCCCCATTGGCTAGTATCCAGTTTTCAACGCCAACGCCACCAAAACCGCCATCCTCTAGCTTTTTATAAGCACGGCCTTCTTTCAAAGTTTGTTTCGTTAGAATTACATTTGCAATAGTTTGCTCATAGGCTTGTTGACCATTGTGATTCTTTATAGATTCTAGTTTATCCCGAATTGCATCGTGAGATCCATATACACTTAGGTCAGACTTATTGGCAAATCCAATATCAATATCAATAGGTTTTTCCAATTGTTTACCACCAATTGAAGTTACGCCCTTAACTCGTAATTGATAGTAACCCCCAGCTTCTTGATGAGAAATATCCTCGGTAAAAGTCATCATACCTTTTATGGCTTGAGCCAATTCTGCCGATTTAGGAAAATCTTTTGCGTCTAGTTTTAAACTAAAATCAAAATCGAAATCGCCAGGGGTATTAGTATGTCTGCCGGTAGAACCGGTATCTAAAAGCTCCGCTCCCAAAATACTTGTGTCAAACTCAGGACGTAGGCTGACTCCTAAGCCACTCAAGGCTTGCTCAATTTCACTGCGGATGGTTTGAGCAACTTGGTCAACCCGCTCGCTGTCTTTGGGAATAGTGGCAGTAATTTCAGCTACTCTTTTATATGAATGCTCATTTGGCGTCGTTGGATGGTAATCGAGTACCGGAGCATCGAATTTTTCCAACCCAGCAAATGACTTACGATATTCGTCAAACATTTCGGGAGTAAAAATAACTTTTCCAGAAGTGTTTGTAACTGGTATGTAATAGCCATTTTGTGCAACTTCAAAAAATAACTTTTCCAAATCCTTTAGGGAGGTGGTTAGAGTTTCCTTAGCAATCATAAAATCAATTTCTGTTGTGGCAAAACCGGTTCGAATACCGTAATGACGCTCGCCTAAGGCGCCTGTTTTAAACAACTCCATTTTGCCTCCTTCCGCACGCGCCGGTTGACCTGCGGTAGTTAGCTGATATTGTCCACGATCCCTTAATGCGAATAATATTTCACCGTACCCTCCTGCCAAAGATGTGTTAATCGAATTAGTAAAACCACCCGCCGCATCTTCAGATGTAACTAGACTAATATCAGTGTCCATAGGAGTTGAATCCGAAGCAGAGCTGGCTCCTAAGAATTCCTTGGCCACAGAACCGTTTTGTAAAATATTACTGATATATTTCGCGTCCACTCCCTTTAAAAAATCCCCGCCTTTCAATTCCATGGCAATTTCACTACCACCCGCCTTTTGCCTGACCTCGTAAATCATTTGTCTGCTACGCACATCAGCTCCATTCTTTGAGGCACGCATACGCTCCAGTAATTCATCAAAATTTTTCAAACCCGCAGGTCGTAAATACATGTCCGAAACTCTCTCCAACACAGTTTGTCCTTCAGCAACTTTTAAACCTTCCTTCACATGGCTAATACGTTGCCCCAAATCAGCAACATCTGCGACTTTGAAAGCATCGTCTGCAGTATCCAAAGCAGATCTGGCTTGCAGGGTTTCCAACTTGCTAACAAAATAACGAAGCTGTTCTTGTTGGCGTGGATTTAAGGATTTCAATCCGTCCTTTTCGTACTGCTCAATCAACTGACCGCCACCTTGTAACACTTCCGCATATTCTTTGAGAGAACGGTTGCCTGATTCGATATGAATTTTGAGCAAATCTTGATAGATAGTGTAGTAGCGTTTTCTGGTGCTCGCCTCTTTCAATACTGGACTAACGACTGAAACCGAATTGATTTTATTTTCCAAAATTTTCGGGTCGTGAAGGGTCTCAAAAACTCCATAAACTTTACCAACAATGGGTATATTATTTTTTATGAAGATTGATTCAATTTTTCGGTAATCTTCCGTTGGGTGCTCCGATTCCATAAGCTGGGAAAGTAGAGAGTCCTTAAGTCTCTGAATCTCTTGCGATGGTGAATCGTCAATCTTTTGAAAAATTTCGAGGTAAGTAGAAACTTTTTCCGGTGATAGTCGCGACATTGTTAGAGCAGTATTAAGATTATTCCACAAGAACTCTTGGATTTTTGGAGAATTTTTACATTGTTCAAAAATAGAAAAGAGGTTATTTTCGGAAACCGTCTTGAAAGTTTCCATGTTATTTAATGGGTTTTTGTGCATACCAATTGCTTCCAAATGTTGCTGGGCTTCTAAAATTTTTGGGTTATCCCGCAATTCTTGGAACTTCTCTGAGTCGGAAAGGACCAACTCCATCTTTGCCACATTGTCATCTTTTTCCTCGTCAGATTCATAACGAGTGGTATAAGTCCCTTGTGGCTCATATTTAAACTCTTTTATCATTTTTCCAATAAAAGGACGCAGAGTAGGATCACACTTAGAGAGTGCGACAAGGGTTTCAAAATTCTTATTTCTCTCATTCATTCCAGTCTTGATAAAAGCGACTGTCTCCGGATTCTGAAATGCCGTTATAAGATTTGGATCTTCGATAATTTTCAACACTCTCTCGGCCTCATGCAAATGAAACTCCACACCAAATTCACCATTGGCGCGTCTTATGGTCTCTATCGTTTTGGGCTCAAAAAGCTTGTTGAGAAGCTCCGGATTCCTCATAGTCTGCACCAGAGCATTTAATTGACCGCTGTTGTTATCCTTATTTGTATCATATTTGTATGCGAAATTTTCCTCAAGTTTTTTAAGTATGGAGAGTGAATCCGGAATTTGTGAAAGACTTTGTAACGCCCAGACATTCCATTCATTCATGGGTACTTCAAAAATACCGAGGTGTTTTGCGAGTGCTGAACCTGACTCGGAGGCAACCGCTGAAAGGAACAAAGACTTTCCATCTTTATACTTGAAAAAATATGTAAGGCGATTATTATCTGGATAACTGTTAAAAAAGTCTCCTAAAGTAAAGTGGTACCCCGTCTTCTCGCAAGCGGCAATAAATGTTTTGAAATCCGGTTCGGCGATAGCTTCCAAAACTTTCTTATACGCCAGGGCGTTTTCTGGATTATCACCGAGTAATCGTTCCAAATCTCCATGCCACCTATCACTTCGTAGCCCCATGTCGGCAAGATTAGCAAATGCTAAAGAAGCTGCTGGAATGCTTTCACACAACTTCTGAAATCTTTCCATATTTTTCTGGCTCAAAATTTCTTCCTCATCATCTTTTGCACCAAAAATTTTGTCCATGTCCCGCACTAATCTTTGTAAATCTGGACTAGTTTTAAAAACTTCCGATGCAACTCGTAAATTTTTAGCGGCTTGTTCCCTCTTCGATTCACCCCAGCCATTAAATTTACCGAGTGATCTTTCAGAAAATCCATCTTTAAGTAACGCGAAAACTTCATTTTCTACACCAGCTTTTTTGAATGCCTCTAGTTTGTATAATATCTGTACTTCATCGTAAGAATTTTTACTTGTGATTGTCGGTTTCAATACAGTCATAATTTCTAACAAGACAGGATCTTTTGAAAGCCGGGTCCAACTTTCAAGCATATTGAAATCTATGGGTTTACCCAACAAAGCGGAAATTTTCTCTATCCCTTTTTCCGCTTCAGGAGTGAAAATATGTTCTGCGGCATCTTTCGTCGCAAGATCGGAAAGTCTCTGTAAAGCATTGTCACCACTTTTTCCGAAATCATGTACCACACTTGACCCTCCGAATGTTTTTAGTTTCTCCAAAAGAGGCAGTACATCAGGATTTTTTGATAATTTCTTCAATAGATAATCGTCACTTAGAGTATAGCCTTTTGTAATGCCAATCTTGTAACCGACATCGCGTAAAGCTTCAAACATTTTCACTGGGTCATTTTCTGAACCAACCATTTTATCAATATCTCTTGAAAGATGTTTGGATTTACCCACGCTAAACGAGTAGGAATTTTCTTTCCTTGCGAAAACACCCATTTTTGTCTTATCGGAATAATGTTCGTCAACGTTAACTTCATATCCTTGTTTCCTGAATTTTGCCGCTTCTTTTTCAATTTTACCAACCTTGGTTTTGTCTACAGATATGCTATGTGAGTCCTTTTCTACCGCGGTTTTTTCAAGATAACGCGCGGTAGCCAAAACACGTTCCGGATTTTTAACACCTTGCAATTTCAATCGTATCAAATCAGTTTTTTCTTTTGCACTTTCCGCTAAAGCGGCAATTTTTTCTTTAATACTTTTTATTCGTTCGGCAAAACCACCGGACTCATAAATTTCTTTAGCTTTCTCTGGGCTGACCCCGACAGATGTAGGAGCTGATTCTATTCTTTTATCGGCAGACGCAAAAACATCAGCTTGCTTGGCTTCTATTTCGGCATCAACCTCTTCAGCAGGTTTATCCAGACCAGCTTCGTCAACTTCTGAAACTTCGGGATTTTGTTCTCTCTCAGTTTTTGGTCTCGCTTGCTCTGCCTCCGCTAATTTTGTTTTTTCTAAGGGGTTAATCATGTATTCGGACTTTGTTTAATTTCTTTTATCTTTTCTTTTTCTAAAGCCTTTTGATATTCGGAAATAGCTTGGAAAAGTTCTTTTTCAAGCCCACTTAGCTCTCCTCGATACGTTGAAAGAATATTATTAAGTTCAGTGATTTTATTTTGTATTTCCTTTTTGTCCATAATCTGAGTTTATCATTTTTAGCTTATTTTATCCATAAGCCTCCGCCCAAAAATCAAAAAGAAAGCCCGCGCGGATTCCC
>SIBV01000005.1 GCA_009694965.1 Candidatus Zambryskiibacteriota bacterium | reverse complement strand
CCCTTCTGATCATCAAAATGTCTAGGTGTGCTCGCTCCATACCGATTGATAGTGACATGACCTAAATATGGCTTATTTTAGTGAAAAATTCAAGATTAATAGACTCTTCTACCGTAGTTTTCAAACTTAGCTATCCACATGGCTTTACCTTCAGGAGAAAGCTTTTTCATCGGTCCGCATTTTTTCATTTTTGTATGGATACCAGAGAACCACAAAATACCGTCTTGAATTTCGTTTGTATTATCTCCAAAAAGAAACCGGGCCAGTAGTGGGGCCGAATCAGAAGTCACAAAAACCCTCCCAGTTCTTCCCTTAAGTAATCTTGACCAACCAAAACCACTTGGCCAAAATTTATATGCAAATCCTGAAAGCCATACTCTGTCGAAAAGACCCTTCAAAAGGGCTGGCATTGTAGACCACCATGAAGGGTAAACGATTACTAAGTGGTCACACCACCTAACATCCTCTTGAAACTTTTTTAAATCCGGCTCCAGTTCTTGGATTACTCGGTAACCTTGATGAAGAATCGGATCAAACTTCATTTCGCTCAGGTTTGTTCTTCTGACTTCATGACCCTTCTCCTTTGCACCCTTTGCATAACTATCTGATAACTCCACGCACATACTATCTGTATCTGGATGCCCCGCTAGTATAAAAATTTTTTTTGACATACTCTTTATATTATATATTACAATAAAATTTAATTCTACTGTAAAATAGATTATGCTATAATAAATGTAAATATGAAATGGCGAACTGTAATCATACTATTTATCGTGGCAGGGACAGGATTATTAACTATTATTTTTCGTAATAACTTTGAGTTCTCAGAACTAGCAAACCTTGCTTTCTATCAGAACCTCGCAAACCCACCAGTTAGAATCGTGAGCATCAGTGAAGGATTGCGTAAGGAGGAGGTTGCTACTATTTTGGAAAAAAACTAGATTGGACTGACATAGAGAAAAAAGAGTTTCTAAATGCACATCTAGCGTATGCAGAAACTAGCTTTGAAGGGAAATATTTCCCAAAAACCTACATGATACACAAGGACAGTAACCCGGTAGTTGTTAGCAAAACTATGACCGACGAGTTTCGTAGAAAAGTGAACGGTATAAAAAAGCCAAAAACAAAAAAAGTCATAAACGAAGACATAGTCCTTATCGTTGCTTCCATGATACAGCGTGAGGCTGGAGGTAAAAGCGATATGAAACTGATATCAGGAATTATCTGGAACAGAGTTTTTGATGGAATGAAACTTCAGATCGATGCAACCCTGCAGTATGCCAAGGGAACAGAAGAAAAATGGTGGCCTCAGGTAGTGTCCAAAGATAAGAATATCAAATCGCCATATAACACCTATATATATGATATGCCTCCAGCTCCTATTGCTAGCCCCGGACTTGCAGCTATAGAAGCCGCTTATAATCCTCAAAAAACTTCTTGCATGTTTATCTTCACGACAGAAACAGAAACATTCACTGCTCAAAAACATACGAACAACACAAAAGGTACATAGAAAGATACTACTAATTAAAAAACTACCAGTAGGGTAGTTTTTTAATTAAGTAACTTTATGGACTTTATAGACTTTTAACTTTATAAACTACTTTAGAGTTGTTTCAATACTAGCTCCTGTTCGAAGGCTTGCAACAAAGTTTGCAACCAAAGCCTGTTGCTTATTAACTGTGATTTGCTGCTTTATTTGAGCACTCAAATCCTTTAGAGGAGAAACATTCTTGTTTGCAGCACTGTATTCCTTGTAGAACTGAGCGACCTCTGCGTCTGTCACTGTGATAGACGCCATATTAATATTTTTCAGCAAATATGCCTGTACCGCTAGTTGCTTTGTGATATTTAATCTTAACTGCGCGTCAGTTAGGTTTGCCTTTACTAGCTCAGCTTTCATGCCTTCCGCTCCACCAGCTTGTGTCAGGATTGCTTGATACTGTTTCTCGACTTCTTCTGCAGTAGGCGTTATACCTGCCTTGATAACACCTTGTGCAACCAGCTCGTTGTTTATAAAGTCATTTAAAACTTGAGTCCTTACTTCAGCAACCTTTGCCTCTGTTGAAACATCAACACCTTGAGTTTTCAGTGAAGCTAAGACTGAAGAAAGTTGTGTATCGTACTGATCCCTTGGAATAGCAACACCGTTTACAACTGCAACGCTCTCTGACTTTACTTCGTTTACAGCAGTCTTACTTGATTTACCTAGATCGAATATTGAATAGCCTACAACCGCTCCGACAACCAGAACTAGACCAACAATTGAAAACATTTTTTCTCTATCCATATTTTTTATAATTTTTTTTAATTAATAACGTATGCCGTATTTTATCATAGTGTTCAAAATAATTCTACAAGCGGTTTTCAACAGATATAACGAGGTAACATATGCGCAAAACTACAGAAATCCTCGGAAAGGAGTGGTTAAAATCTCTTGAAACCTCCTCGTCCAACCTCTCTTGTTCCAAGCCTCTAGTGTTACCTCCTCGGATTGAGCTAGATCTTCATGGAAATGCTTATTTATTTCTTGGACTACGCTAGCCTCGTGAGTTGCGACATTTGCCTCAAAGTTGTATAGGAAACTCAAACTATCCAGATTGAAACTTCCGAAAGTTGCCCACTCCCCGTCTACTACTGCAGTTTTCGCATGCAAAATTCTCGGTTGATACTTGTAAATCTTTACACCATTTTTTAGCAAACCTTCGAAAAGAGAGTGTGAAGCGGACTCGACGATTGGAACATCGAGCAGTTTTGGAACTATTATTTTCACGTCAACACCCCGCTGAGCCGCTAGACGTAGAATCCTGCGAAGCCTTCTGTCGGGAATAAAGTAAGGGGTAGTGAGGTAAATGCTTTTTTGGGCGCTATGAAGTGACTCCATAAGAACATAATACAGAAAACGCTTTCTGTGATAAGGCGAGTTCGTGATAAAATATCGCATTTGCTTTGTCTTTCTCATGCCCCTAATACGAGGAATTATTCTTCTGTCTTCAGTAAACCACCAAAGCTCTTGAAACGCACTCCATACCTCCTCAGTAACCTCACCTTGCATCCTAGCCGTAGTATCTCGCCAGTCAGCCATGTGGAAACCAACTCCAGTTCCTCCTGTGAACGCAATTGTTTTATCTATAATTAGAGTCTTCTTGTGATTTCGGAAAAACCAGGAGGTGAAGTTGTGTATACGCCAAGGACTTATCCTGTTGAAAAATCTTATTTCAACACCAAGTTCTCGAAGTTCTTCTGGTAGTCCAGAACTATAAAACTTTTGACTTCCGACCATGTCGATAAGCATTCGAACTTTTACTCCAGATTTGACCTTCTGCTTAAAAATTTCTATGAACTTACTACCGATTTCATCATTTTGGAAAATGTACTGTTCAATATCAATAGACAGCTTTGCCTCTCTACACGCTTTTAGCATGGCCTTCCAAGTTCCAAGTGTTAAAGTATGAAATTCCATAGATGTAGGAGGCATATTATTTATCTATTATACATAAGTTTGTCTAAGACAGCTTAATTCTCTTACAATTTCAGCGGTTATGGTCATACGACCACTGCTCGGCTTCGCACGGTTGTAAAAGAAAACCCCACCAATGGGGGCTAACTTTCCTTACAAACATCAAGGTAGAACGAATTTCAGTTGGGTTCCCTGCCCGAGAAGAGTTCGTTGTAGAGACAGATGTCCCCATCGCACGAACTTTCAAGGTCACAAGAACTAGCGACTGGGCACTTACTGACTGTGTGCACACCCTGAATATGAGCCTGGGTGATGACGTGGAGTCGGTAAGGCATTTGACCAAGCGGCGGTGGTGCCGACTGAGCAAAAACCTCACGCACGTGCCTTCTTACTTCCTTGCTACGAAATGACATAATACAGAGCCTCCACATTTAATCATCTGCTTATTAATAAATCTTGTCAATCGGATTCCACATTTACTCATTCAATTCTTGGGAAAAATGGGGACTGACCCCATTCCCCTCTCTACTATCTGCCCGAGGCACTCATCGACATATGGACTCGGAAGAACCATGCAATAGGTACGGAAATCACTTGAACCTGGAGAAAATATTAACGTACCGTATGAAACAATTTTATTGTAACAGCTTATGCGTATATCATTTGAGCCACTTCTTCCGCAAAGATCTGATGCCTGACCCACATTTTTTTTATCTATTTGAATCATCCGTAAAGCAAACCCTGAATAACACAAGTCTGTACGGCCTGACATGTGATCACAATACTGCGCCATCTGTCTCACGCTATTAGCTTTTCCAATAAACGAATCAGTCATCCTGTTCATAACAGTAAAATAACAGTCCTGTATATCTTCAGGTTTCAGTGCGAATGAACAAAACGAAACGATGTTATTGGAATTTTGTAAAAACTCTTCTTCATAAAACGAAGCTGACTCCTGACGGCAAATTTGATATTCTATATCGGTGAATTTTCTGCAAAACTGCATAACATTATCTTTGTCGGGTCTAATATCTTTTACAAGTGCCCTGTCTTCAGGATCAGCAGCATATAAAAGTGTCATAAACACACCTCCAATGCATGATTTTAGTTGTGACTCATAAAAAGGTGACTTTACCGATACAGCCTTACATATGTCAGTTGTCTTTGTCATATCGGCACCCGTTATGTACATCGCCAAATGTCCGAGTGCGTGATAACACATCGACATATCTAGTCTGCTGGGATTCCAGCCACTACGTTTCTCACAGACATTTTGCAAATCGGGTAGTACCTGTAGAATCTGCTCAGACGTGAGAACCTCTCCACGAAAATGCTCAATAAGTGATCCATGCAGACATCCATAATTACACATGGCCAAAGGACACCGTATGAGCACATCCTTCCAGTCGGCACCACTCTGAGTTTCCTTAAAACTCAATTTATGGCCCAATGCATGACAATACGGATAAAAAGGATCTTTTTCTTGTATTAGACGTGTCACTTCAAAGGCGCCTTCCATAGACATAATGTTCATAAGCTTTAACACCTGTTCTTCATAACATGAGGGTTTATAAGAAACATTTTTACATATAGTAAGTATTTGTGACGCGTACGTTTCGTTCGCTGTGATTTTGGCTAGACTCTGATAGGATTTTAATGCCATAACACCTATAGACAGACCGACACCAGCCACCAAAATGATGCAGGTAATTTTTATACGGAGCATAGTGTCAAGTGATTTGTATTTGTGAAAATATTTTACAATTGTATCAACCATAAAAAATAAAACTGATAAAGCGATAAGCCTATGATAACATAAAAAAACTACTTGTCCCGTTAGAAAATCAACGGATGTGTAGAAATATATAGTTTATTATTTTAATTTTTTAATGGGATGGCAAAGATATGTGCAATAAGTAAAAAAGGTTCAATCATTGTTCTTCAGTATAAAACTCAGGTTGTTTCTCCATAATGAAAGTATATCAAACTACCCAAAAAGTTCTAACTCTCAGTTTTGTCCACACTCATACAAAAAAATAACCCTAAGAAATAAGGTTATTTTTTCCGGTGGACCCGACAGGACTCGAACCTGCCACCCCATCATTGCAAATGATGTGCTCTACCAGATGAGCTACGGGCCCCTCACATGGAGATTTGAAAAATTTCCATGTGAGGGGCTACGGGCCCTTCAAAATGAAATTTATACTTCCACGATTGAATTTTTTATTCTTTTCTTCAAATGCGTCATTGACCCAGAAAATCTTTTCAACATTACTTCTCTATGTTTTGCGTCACTTTTTGACTGGTAAGCTTCGTAATAAACGAGCTTAAACGGTGTTTTGTGTTTTGTGGAAATATTCTTTCCAGCATTATGTTCAATAAAACGCCGTTTAAGATCATTTGTTTGACCAATGTACAACTCGTCCACTTTATCACTTTTTAATACATAAACATAATGCATTATTTCTGGGTGATGAGCTACGAGTCCCTCACATGGAAATTTATTCAAATCTCCATGTGAGGGGCCACAGGCCCAATAGAGACTAGATTACCAAAATTTAATCAAGGTTACAAGTCATTTTATATCCAAGCGCCGGTTTTGTGAGCCATGTGGAGAGTGTGTTGCAGAAAATCCTTTACACTTACGCCAACAGCTTCTAGGGACTTAGAAAGCAAAGATTCACTAGTTAATCCTGGGAGAGTATTAACCTCCAGAAAATAGACTCCCCTCCTTGGCGAAACTATGAAATCAGAACGAGAGTAGTGTGAAAGCCCGAGCCTTTTGTGTATCAAAGCAGAAAACTTTTCAATTGTTTTCTTTTCTTCCGCGGTGAAGTTCCCTGGACAAATCTCTTTACTACTTCCGTCGTACTTGGAATCATAATCAAAAAGTTTTCCAGTTGGTGGCACTATCTCAAGTGGGGGTAAAGTATAGATTTGTTTGCCTCGGAAATTATCAATGACTCCGCAGGTTGCTTCTTTGCCAACAATATACTCTTCAACTACAGCAGCTTTGTGTTCTGACAATACCTCTTCGAGGGCTGAAAGTAATTCACTATATGAATCTACTTTTTTCAAACCAATCGATGATCCGCTGTCTCTCGGTTTTACTATGAGCGGATGAGGCATTGCTAAAAATATTTCCTTTGCTTTCTGACTCAGTGAATCAGTTTGTCTAACAAGCATTCCGATTGGAGTTTTTATCCCCACTTCTTGAGCCATCTCTTTTGTCACCCATTTATTCATAGCCACAGCTGATTCGAATCTCCCAGAGCCTGTATATGGAACACCAAGATGATTCAAAACTTCTTGCACACCACCATCTTCTCCATAGGCACCGTGCAAAGCGTTGAAAACAACATCAACATTTTTCAAAATTCTCTCTGGAGTTTTCTCTACTCCGTTTACATGCCATTTTCCATCTTTTGAAATAAAAATATCAATCGGCGTGTGTGTTTCCGACAAATGCTTCAGAACATTCGCACCAGTTTTCAGCGAGACATCATATTCTAGTGACGGTCCGCCACGTACAACACCTATTCGAAGTGAAGTAGGGAGAGTTTTCATAAATATATTATACATTATAACGCAAAAACACTCACTTGTATGTATTGAGTGTTCGAGTAAGATATGTTGGACCTAAATGGTCAATGGAAAACTAAATTATTTTCCCACGCAAGCGCTTATGAAAAGCAATTCCGTACCTATGCGCCTCAGCATTGGAAAGTAGTATTTCACGTTCATATTGGAGCCACTTCTTGTCTCCTAAAATTTCTTTGGGCTTATGTCTCTCATCTTTTACCACAGATACAACAGGAATATTAAACAAATTTTCTCGCAAAACTTTTTCCATTATTCTTTTCTGAGCCGTCCCGCCATCTACAATAATAAGATTGGGTGTCTTCCATTCTATATGAGCTAGGCGCCTAGATAGTATCTCCTTCAAGGCTTTCGTATCATTTACTCCTGGCTCATTCTTTATTTTAAATTTTCTATAATCAGAAAGTTTAATTTCTCCGTCTTCCACGACAGTCATAACCCCCACAACGTTCTGCCCCGACATATGAGCGATGTCGTAGCTTTCAATTCGAAAAATCCCCCCTTCCCTGTGCAAGGCGAAGCCTTGCACAGGATTCTCCTTTATTAAGGCTATATCCTGAATGTGATTGAGTGTAAAAATAGTCCGCTTTACCTTCTCGGCCTTTTCAAATTCGCGCGCCTTTGCAAAACTTTTCATTTGCAATTCTAGATTTTTAATAAGTTTTTTCTTGTTACCTTCAAAAAATAAAACTATATTTTTTATTCGCTTTCCATAATCCGCCTTACTTATTTCACCAACACAAACGCCAGGACACATGCCGATTTGCTGATTGAAGCAGGGTTTACAATATTTACTTGCTAACTCTCTTCGGTTCTTTAAAATGTACGATATATCGTACATTTTACCACTCTTAGTTTTTAGTATTTGCTCTACACACGGTTTGCATTTATCGTCTCGGTACGGAAACATTTTTCGAATTATCTTCAAAGCTTCACGCAACTGACCTCCGTTGGTAAAAGGTCCAAAAAAATAACTCACTACATAAGGTACCCCTATGTAGTGACCATTTTTATATAGGGGTACCCTATGTAAGTGGCGCTGAAGGAGTTCTCTGCCACGAGCCACCAAAACTCGTGGAAAATCTTCTTTGGTTATAACAACAAAGTTAAAACTCTTATTGTCCTTCTCTTGTATGTTCGCTTCTGGTTGATACTTTTTTATGAGGTGCGCTTCCAAAACCAAAGCTTCCAAAACAGAATCTGTTTTGATTACTTCGATATCGTCAAATTCACTCAACATTTTGTGAATAAGTGGACTTCTGGTGTCAAAGACCGTCTTTGACATGTAACTCTTGACTCGGTCGCGAAGGGATGTTGCTTTGCCTATATATAAAATTTTTCCTGCACGTTTAAATTGATACACCCCTGGTGTATCTGGAAAGCTCAATATTAATTTTTTTATCTCTTGACTTATCATATTTTTAATGAGATTATATCAAAGGAGGCTCCATTGGTACAGACGATTGAACAGAGGCAGGCAAAAGCCGACAAATCCATCAAGAAAGCCATGGCGGGAATCCGAGCAGAGATTGCACTCGAAGAGTTCATTCGAGAAGAGAACACAAAACTGGTCCAGTACCAGATTGACCAAACCATGGATCAAGTTGATGTGAGGCAACTCAGAAACCTGATTGCATCAAGCCTTGGCAACATCAATCCTTGTATCGCCTGGGCGGTAAGAGATCTGAACCACGATCTCAATCTATTCATTATCCAACATTTCCAAAGGACAGGTATGCTTCTGGGCACCGAGTAATCGGTGCCCTTCACTTTTTTACTTTTTGCTTAGTGCTTTCCTCAAATATCCCAGTAGTAGAGCGAAGCTCACTATAGGACAGGCTTTCCTTACTTACGGTAAGCCTTAAGTTGTTTAAGTGCCTTCTTGAGATATTTACCGGTGTACGACTTATCATTATTCGCAATTTCTTCAGGTGTTCCCTTTGCGACGAGGTTTCCTCCGCCTTCCCCACCTTCTGGACCAATGTCTAAAACATAGTCACACGACTTAATAATATCCATATTGTGCTCAATAACAAGAACAGTATTCCCCTTGTTTACTAGCTTTTGCAGGATTTCAATTAACTTTTTCACATCTTCATAATGAAGACCAATAGTCGGTTCGTCCAGAAGATAAATAGTCTTCTGCAAATGCGGGCGATACAGCTCGGACGAAATCTTCACTCTCTGCGCCTCTCCTCCGGAAAGAGTTGTCGCTGACTGACCAAGTTCTAGGTAACCTAGACCCACATCATCCATTGATTTCAATCTGTCATAGATAGATGGAATATCTTCAAAGAACTTCAACGCTTCCTCAACTGTCATTTTCAAAACATCGTGGATGTTTTTCTTTTTGTAATGAACCTCTAGAGTCTCTTTCATAAATCTCTTGCCTTTGCAGACGTCGCAAGGAACATAGACCGTTGGAAGAAAGTGCATCTCAACTTCGATCATACCATTTCCCTGACAAACTTCACATCTTCCGCCCTTCACATTGAAAGAAAATCTATTTGCTTTCCACCCTCGCGCTCTTGCTTCTGAAGTCTCTGCAAACAAGTCTCGAACAAACGTCCAAGAACCAGTATATGTCGCTGGGTTTGAACGAGGAGTTCTGCCGATTGGTGACTGGTCAATCAAAATAGTTCGTCCTAGATATTCTGTACCAGTAAAGGACTTACAGTTATATATATCTGCAGATCTGTATTTTCTCTCGAACCTAGCTTGGAGATTTTTGTGCAGAATTTCATAGACAAAAGAAGACTTTCCTGAACCAGACACGCCGGTAACTGCCACAAATTTGCCTAGTGGAATATCTACATTCAAATTCTTGATATTGAAAATTTTCCCACCACGAACAGACAGAACTCCGTGCTGAGACTCCCTTCTTTTTTCTGGCACTTCGAGAACCTTGTCCCCTCGAAGGTAGTCTAGAGTTACTGAACCAGAAGTATTTTTCTTGGCAGTTATAAGCTCACTCAAATCCCCAGCAACAACGACATGCCCACCATGAACTCCAGCTCCTGGTCCAATATCCACAATATAGTCCGATGCGAAAATAGTGTCCTCGTCATGTTCAACGACGATAATAGTGTTTCCTAGATCGCGAAGATTGAGAAGTGTTTGGATAAGTCTGTCGTTGTCCTTTGAGTGAAGACCGATAGTCGGCTCGTCGAGAACATATAACGCCCCTACAAGTCCAGAGCCAAGCTGTGAGGCCAGTCGAATTCTCTGTGCTTCTCCACCAGATAATGTGTGTGCTCGTCTGTTCAAAGAAAGATATTCGATACCAACATTTATCATAAAAAGGAGTCTAGCTTCAATTTCCTTCATTATGACTTTTGAAATATTTTTCTCACGTTCTGTCAGTTTAAGACTGATAAAAAAATCATAGGCATTCATAATAGACATGCCAGTCAAATCAACAATATTTTTCCTACCAATCAAAACGTGTAACGCTTCTGGACGAAGTCTTGCACCCTGACAAACTGGACAAGCTTCCTTTCCGAAGAAATGCCGAGTGCCCAAGCCATTACATTCTGGACACGCTCCGTATGGTGAGTTGAAAGAGAAAAGTCTTGGCTCCACTTCTGGGTATGAGTAACCATCCTTTGGACAAGAAAGTTTTGAAGACATGAAAAATTCTTCGGGAACATAGTCCTTATTTTTTTCCTGTGCCATATCTCTGAACAGAATTTTAACCTGTCCCTCTGACTCATTTATAGCTTTTTCTAAATCTTCAGCAAGTCTTTCTTCTGCGCTCTTGGCATCAGTTGTGAAATCCAGAATTGAAATACTGTCCACTAGAACATCAATGGTATGTTTTTTGGTCTTTGTAAGTTCGACTCGATCACGTAAGGACTTTCGAACACCATCAACTAAAACAGTTGAGTAACCTTTTCCAAGTAAATCATAAAGAAGTTGGTAGTACTCTCCCTTTCTTCCTTTCACAACTGGAGAAAAAATTTCTACATATAGTGGCAGTGGTATTTTTTTTTGATTTAAGACATTATCTTTTCTTCTGTTTACTATGTTTTGGAAAATTTTTTCCAAAACGAAATTCTTAATTTCTTCATTTGAAAGTTTACTTATTTCGTCTCCACATATGAGGCAGTGTGGATGACCGATTCTAGAATACAAAATTCTGAGGTAGTCATAAATTTCTGTAATAGTTGCAACTGTTGAGCGCGGGTTGTTTGAACGAGATTTCTGGTCGATTGAAATGGCAGGGCTCAATCCCACAATCTCATCGACGTCTGGCTTCTGCATTTGTCGTAAAAACTGTCTTGCATATGATGAAAGGGACTCAACATATCTCCTCTGACCCTCAGCAAAAATAGTATCGAAAGCAAGCGAAGACTTTCCTGAACCCGAGAGACCCGTAAAAACCACCATCTTATTTCGTGGTATTTCTACAGTGATGTTCTTTAAATTGTGGGTACGAGCTCCACGAACTATGATTTTATCATTTGTTTTTTCTTTCATAAATACAGAAATACACCGCTAAAACGGTCTATAGGTGTGAACATGAATCCTATCATACCTCCCAAATAAAAACAGGTGGGTCCGAAGACCCACCCTAGGTTAAACACTCTTCGTCGCCAGCCTTGCCATCCATGCGCAAAAGATGAAAAAACCTCCAACAAAGGCCAAAGCCGTAATCGCTTCTCCAGGCATTATGTCTCCTTTCCAGTAAACAATATACAAGATTATTTAAAAAAAGCAAGTGGTGAGTCATGATTAACAAAATCAAGAACTTACATCAATAGATCTTTATTTCTCGGATTAACTTTGGTCATACGATAACCAGTTTTAGACTGAGCAGTGGTCGTATGACCGCCACTGCTCGCCTCCGGCGGTTGCTTTCCTTTCACAGGTGCTGCCATCCTTACTAATTCTACAATCTCATCACGAAGTATTGCAGCTGTTTCAAAATCCAAAATCTTTACAGCTCCATCCATTTGCTTTTCTTTCTGTCGAATAAGTTTTTGTGGATCTTTTTCAAATAATTTCTTATCAATTTCAAGTAAAGCAGAAACTGTTTTTGCATGCTCTGATTTCATCTGGTCAGTAATATCCTGAATCTTTTTTATAATTGTTTTTGGAGTAATGCCGTGCTTCTTGTTGTAATCCATTTGTATTTCTCTACGTCTATTTGTTTCCCCTATCGCTCTCTCCATTGAGCCTGTCATCCTATCTGCATACAAAATCACTCTTCCATCTACATTTCTAGCAGCACGTCCTATAATCTGAATCAGGGATGTATCGCTTCGCAAGAATCCTTCTTTGTCTGCATCAAGTATTCCAATAAGAGTCACTTCTGGTAAATCTAGTCCTTCTCTCAAAAGATTCACTCCGACAAGCACATCGAACTCACCTCTTCTCAGGGATGTCAAAATTTCAATTCTTTGTATTGTTTTAATATCACTGTGAAGATACTCTGCTTTGATTCCCTTTTCCTTCAAATACTCAGACAAATCCTCCGCCATCTTCTTTGTGAGAGTTGTGGCTATCACTCTCCCACCTTTTTTGATGGCCGTCTCGGATTCTTTTATAAAATCGTTCACTTGACCCCCATATTCTTCCCCTAGGTGAGTCCTAGGGGAACTAATTATTGGTCTAACTTCAACCAAAGGATCAATAAGCCCTGTTGGACGAATGACTTGCTCGATAATTTGTTCGGAGTGTTTTTTTTCATAATCTCCCGGGGTTGCTGATGTATATATAGTCTGTCCCACTCTCTCCTCAAACTCATTGAACTTCAAAGGCCTGTTATCTTTTGCACTTGGCAAACGGAAACCATAATCTACTAGACTTTGTTTTCGAGATGAGTCTCCTCCGTGCATAGCTCCTATTTGTGGAACAGAAACGTGAGACTCGTCAATAATAGTTAGAAAATCAGGAGTGCCGTCTGCTTTGTGTGGAAAGTATGATAGCAAGGTATCAGGTGCCTCCCCTGGCAACCTTCCAGAAAAATGGCGTGAATAGTTTTCTATACCATTACAGTACCCCATTTCTCTTATCAAGGCCAAATCATATGTAGTTCGTCTCCTCAATCTTTCCGCTTCCAAAAGTTTTCCTTCTTTTTCCAATTCTTTCAACCTCACTGTTAGTTCTGCCTTGATAGTTTTAAATGCTCGTGCGCTCTGTTCTGGAGTTGAAATAAAATGTTTAGCTGGAAAAAGATAGAAAATATCAACACTCTTTATTATTCCACGAGTAATAGCATCTATTACCAAAATTTCTTTTATCTTTCCCTCTTCGATTTCTATTCTGTATATAACTTTTTCCGAAATCGGCATTATCTCGAGAATATTTCCGATTACACGAAACATACCCGGTGTTAGGTCTGCCGTTGTCCTCTCAAAATGGACATTGATTAATTGCCGGATAAAATCCGCTCGTGAAATCTCTTGTCCTACCGCTATCTTCATATTTACCTTTTCATATTCGACTGGTGAACCAAGACCATAGATACAAGAAACGGAAGCGACAATAATCACGTCCTTTCGAGATAAGAGTGCTTGTGTCGATGCATGACGCAAACGTTCAATCTCTTCGTTTATCATAGCCTCCTTCTCTATATATGTATCGGAGACTGGCATATATGCTTCTGGCTGATAGTAATCGTAATAAGAAACAAAGTAATGTACCGCATTGTTTGGAAAAAATTCTCGGTATTCCTGAGCAAGTTGAGCTGCGAGAGTTTTGTTGTGAGCAATAACTAGAGTTGGTTTTTGAATTTCTTGAATCACATTTGCAACTGTATAGGTTTTTCCAGAACCAGTTACGCCAAAAAGGGTCTGATGCTTCAGACCTTTTCTCACACCTTCAACTAGCTTCTGTATCGCCTGTGGCTGATCTCCAGCAGGCTCAAAATCTCTTTTAATTTGAAACTTCATTCGCCTAATATATCACAAATTGTCTTTGTAGTACCTACTCAAAAAATCCTTTTTATAAGCCATAAAATCACCAGTCTGAATAGTTTCTCTCATACCATCCACCATATGGGTGATAAAATAAAGATTATGTATTGAAGTTAAGGTGTAAGCCAGAATTTCTTTTGCTCGAAACAAATGTGCAATATAACTTTTACTATAATTTTTACACGTATAACACCCGCAATCCCCGTCTAAACTTTTTGAATCATTTCTAAATTGTTCATTGAGAAGATTTATTCTTCCATTTTTTGTATAAACACCACCATTGCGAGCTATTCTGGTCGGAGAAACACAATCAAACAAATCGCAGCCTTTTTCTACAGCGTTGAACAAATCTAGAGGCTCACCAATCCCCAGAAGATGTCTCGGTTTTTCTTTTGGTAATATTGAGTTACACCACTCCACCGCCTTGTCCATATCCTCCTTTTCAAAACTTCCACCAATGCCAAAACCATCAAAGTCTAGTGACCCAATATATTCCGCACTTTCCTTTCTTAATTTTTCACTTCTTCCACCTTGCACAATTCCAAACAAAGCAGGTTTGAAGAAATCTTTCTGAGTGGTCTGGGGATTTTTTCCGAGGTCCCGAAGAAAGTTTTCTTCAGACCTGCTAATTAATTCTTTATGATGTTCAAGACTTCTCTTTGCCCAGCGATGAGTTCTCTCGAGTGCTTCTTTTTGATAGTGAAGTGGCTCAAGTGGTGAAGTACACTCATCAAATGCAAAAATAATATCTGCTCCTAGGTTATGTTGAATATCTATCGATTTCTCTGGAGTAAAATAATGCGCTGAACCGTCGGAATGAGACCGAAACATCACGCCGTTCGGATCTATCGTAGCTGGAGCTTTATATGTCATAGAGCCTTCGACGAATTCATTTCTTGCAGGCAGTAATAACTCCTCGTTCTTTTTGTGCGAAATTTTACTAACTCCATTTTTTCCATATGCCACACCAAGTGAAAAAACTTGGAAACCTCCAGAGTCAGTCATGAGTGGCCCCTTCCAATTCATGGCCTTATGAAGTCCACCCATATTTTTTATTTTTTCATCTCCTGGTTCAAGATAAAGATGATAGGTATTCGCAATGATTGTTTGAACACCAGTTTCTATAATCTGCTCTGGGGTCAGAGACTTCACAGTCCCCTTTGTCCCGACAGCCACAAAAGCTGGAGTTTGTATATCTCCATGTGGTGTGTGGATTGTCCCAACTCTTCCTAATCCATTTGGAAGTTCTTTGTGAATAGTAAAGTTAAACATACGAATATACGAATTATACAAACCTACGAATGGCTACGAATAACTCACATTAGCATTTATATGAATAAAAATAAAATTTTGTAATAAGAAAGCCCCACACTGTGAAAGCCGTAGGGCTTTCTTGTGTGAGGCGTTTGTGTTACACGAGGAGAGTGATCGTTCCGGTACGGGTCTTGGTGCTGTAGTAGCCCTTGACCGTCTTGCACGTACGGAAGTCGTCATACGAGGCGTGTCCTTCGAAATTCCAACCCAGAGATTGAGTAAAAAGACACGAGTAACTACTCCACCTTTAGGAGTTCAACTTCGAAGATGAGGGTCGATCCCCCCGGTATCGGTCCATAATCATTCGTCCCATATCCAAGCTCTGGGGGTACAGATAATATTCTTTTACCACCAACTCTCATTCCAACAATCCCATCATCCCAAGCCTTTATAACCTGACCAACACCCAATACAAACTGAAATGGCTCTTTGCGAACAAGTGAACTATCAAAAACCTCACCGTTCACAAAATGACCTGTATAGTTTACTACCACACGATTGCCAATAAGTGCTTCGTCTCCATCTCCAACCAAAATATCTTCAACTAGTAATTCTGGTTGTTGCATTTTTGCAATCTCTGCACTTTGATTAGTAAATAAAGACATCAACCCTTGACCAAATATAAAAAAGAAACCTGCTACAAAGACTGCAACTGCAACTGCAATCCACTCTCTTGTATCTAATGTTTTCATGAATTTAGTATACTAATATGCGAATAATTTATGTTTATCTACATATTATATTATTTTTTTGTTTAATGTAAACAGAATTTCTTGCAAAAATACAAAAAAATTCGTTTTTAGTAAAAACGCGCAAGTTGTGTTATAATTATTTTATGATAAAAAAGAAGAAAATCACTCCAATAGTAGTCAAAAATACATACCCAGTGCGAATCAACAAGTATTTGGCGCACAAAGGCCTTGCCACTAGGACGGGAGTTGATGAGCTGATAAAAAGTAGCAAAATTTTGATCAATGGAGTTGTGGCGAAACTAGGAGACAAAGTTTTGGAAACCGACAAAATAGTTGTAAGAGGTACACACAATAAGAAAAAGTATGTTTATTTTGCATACAACAAACCAAAAGGAGTTGTTAGTACAAATCCTCAAAGAGACGAGAAAGGAATAATGGAAAGTGTGAAGGTTCCAGAAAAAGTTTTTCCTATAGGAAGACTAGACAAAGAGTCCCACGGACTTATTATCCTCACAAATGACGGGAGAATTACAGACAGACTGCTCAATCCTATTTATGACCATGAAAAGGAGTACGTTGTAGAGGTTGACAGAAAATTTACTCCTGGATTCCTACGAAACATGCAGGGTGGTGTAGATATTGGTGAAGCAGTTACAAAACCAGCTATAGTTTCCAAAATAGAAGAAAATATCTTCAGTATTACTCTAACAGAGGGCAGAAACAGACAGATTCGTCGAATGACAGAGAAACTTGGATACACTGTTAGAGATCTGCAGAGAATTAGAATTCAGAATATAGAATTAAGTAATACTCCCTTGAATTCATATAGAGAAATCAAAGATGAAGAGCTTAATGAGTTTCTAAAAAGTATAAAATTGGTATAATTCATCCGCACACTAATTTTAGTATCGTTACTAAAAGTGTTTTAGATGTAAAGCTAACTTGATACGAATTTATATAAATAATGTTATAATTTATTAATACTACTAAGCAACAGGAACACAATACTAAATTTAGTGTTCGGATAAACACATAATGGACAAAGAAAAAATAAATCTAGAAACAAAACGTCTTCCAATAAAACCACTGACTCGCCAGGAGCTATATCACTCTACTACGGACAGACTTGCACTTATAAACGAGGAATTCAAAAATGGTTTTGAGTTTCTGAGAAAACACCCAAAATCAGTTACTGTATTTGGTGGAGGACATTTTACTGAAAAAAATTCATACTATATTAGCGCTAGGTCCCTGGGAAGTAAAATTGCAAACGAACTCCGTTATGCGGTTTTTACAGGTGGTGGTCCAGGCATTATGGAAGCCGCAAACCGTGGAGCTTTTGAGGTTGGAGGACAGTCAATCGGACTTACAATTGAACTTGAGAAGCTTCAAGTTGAAAACCCTTATTTAACTAGTAATATTGGTTTTCATTATTTTTTCAGTCGTAAGGTTTGTCTATCATTTTCTGCCGAAGCATATGTTTTTTTTCCTGGGGGATATGGAACTCTCAACGAGTTCTTTGAAATAATTACTCTTGTTCAAACAAAGAAAATCGAACGTGTACCAGTAATATTATTTGGTAGTGACTTCTGGAATCCTATTAGGGAAATGATGAAAAAAGAATTGCTAAGTCGTGCAGCAATAGACAAGGATGACCTTTCACTTTTCAAAATTACGGATAGCGAATCAGAAGTTATAAAGATAATACAAAACTCCCCTATTAGAAACGGAATAAAATTTACTCACCCAGAAGTTCCTGCCTCAACATAGGAGAGTTTACAAGATACTCTTTTTTATTTCTTTGAATTCGTTCTCTATCTCAGAAAGTCTTTCTCTGGAGGATTTGATGAGCTGAGCTCCTTCTTTTACATACTCCAAGCCTTTTTCGACATCAAGTTCTGTTTGGTCCTCAAACCAAGAAACTATACCTGCTAATTTCTTTAGAGTTTCGTTCAAATTTACTTTATTTGTTTTTTCGTTTTGTTTTTTCATATTGTTTTTGTTTTTATCTGACCGTCAGAAACTGTCATTTCTAAGATATCACCAACTTTTACATCTTTAACACATCGTATCACTTTCCCTTTACTTCTAACAATACTGTAACCCTGAGAGAGTTGCCTGATTGGGTTTGATAATTCTAGAAGTTTTCCAGACTGCACAAGCCATTCCTCAGTATTCTCCAGTGCTCCTGAAAAGTTAGCTAATAAATCCTTTGCATAAACAGACACGGTGTCATATGAGCGAACAATACTGGATTCTATCCTATCCACTGAACGCAAGAGAGTATCTTCTGCTCTCCGAAAAGTTTCAAAAAGTTTTTCAAATTGTGATAGAATTTTTTCCTCAGACATATTTACTTTGTGTACTGCATCGTTCCAACTCGAATTCAAAATGTTTGCTACCGCTGTGGGCGTCGAAACATTTTTGTCAGAAACCATGGAAACAAGGGGTGCATCTTTGTCATGGCCTATTCCTGTCAAAACCGGAACTGGAAACGAAGCTACTGCACGAATCAACACTTCGTTGTTAAATGCCTGAAAAGATTCTAGTGAGCCACCTCCTCTCATTATGACGAGCACATCTATATCTTCCTTTCGCAAAGTCTCAACGGCAGAGAGCAGATCCTTTACAGCATCCTGCCCCTCAACTTTTGAGTCTACGAAAAGTATCTCGAAACCGAACTTTCCAATATTTGTCAAAAAGTCATTTATAACCGCTCCACTCTTTGAAGTTATGACTCCTATCTTGTGTGGATATTCTGGAAGATTTCTCTTCCTTTCTGCACTAAATAACCCCTCAAGTTCTAATTTCTTCTTTAGTTTCTCGTAAGCAATTTGTAAAGCACCTTCTCCTACTAGTTCTACAAGTTCTACTTGTAGAGTCAGTCCTCCGTTGGGCTTGTAAACACTAGGAAAAGCCGTAACAACAACTTCCAAGCCGTCACGAAGAGCTACTCCTGATATAGCAAAATCCCTCTTCCACATAAAACACTTCATAGTGCTACCGTCCTTACTATCTTTTATTGAAAAATATAAATACGAACGTCCTGGATATTCCTGTACTCCCGTTACCTCCCCGATAATTTTAGCCTTCTGCCCTTTAAGGTTTAGATTTAGTTTATCTAAGTATTCACTAACAGAAATTATTTCAGTATTAGCATTTTTCTCCATGAAAACTATTGTAACACGGGAACTAAATGAATCCACACCCAAACGAGATAATAATTTTTTCTGATATTCCACGAGAGTTTATTCAAACTTTCACAATTTGAGACAAGGTCGCGTATAAAGAAAAACTCCAGATCGGAGGTGTACACTAAGTACATTGACGAGATGGAGTTTTTCTTTAGACGATGAAATTGGCCAAATTTGGAAGTTTTATTCCACGAATGTGAAGGCTTTACCCTTCTTGCCAGCCCTACCAGTACGGCCGATACGATGCACATAATCTTCGTAAGTCGCTGGTAAGTCAAAGTTAATAACGTGACTTACTCCACTAATATCGAGTCCTCTCGCAGCCACGTCTGTAGCAACTAGAATTTGAGTCTTATCGTCCTTAAAGGTCTTCAAAGCTCTTTGTCTCGCAGACTGGTTTTTATCTCCATGAATTGATTCTGCTTTGAATCCCCTACCTTTCAAAAGTTCAGTAAGCTTTTCAACTCCGTGTTTTGTTCGTCCGAAAATCAGAACTTTACTGAAGTCAGGCTGAATAAGCATGCTGTGAAGTACGTCTAGTTTATTTTCTCCTCTCATAACTTTCACAACATCTTGATCAACATTTTTTGCTGTATCTCCAGTCTTAACAGAAATAGATACTGGACTTCGTAGGAAATCTTTTATCAGTTTTTCAATATCAGGTGAGAGTGTCGCGGAGAAGAAAAGGGTGTGTCTATCCTTCGGCATAAGAGCCATCATGAATTTCATATCGTTTATGAATCCCATATCTAGCATTCTATCCGCCTCGTCCAGAACCACAGTTTTGAAGTGAGCAAGATTCAAACATTTTCTTTCTATAAGATCCTTGATTCTTCCAGGTGTTCCGATAACAAACTCGTTTCGGTATCTAAGGTCTCTTATTTGAGCTCCGATTGGTGCGCCTCCCACACAAACTGTAGAAAACAATTTCATGCCACCAACAAATCCTCTGAGCTCGTCATGAATCTGAAGAGCCAGTTCACGAGTAGGAACAACGATTAGAATATTTTCCCTGTCGTTACTTAAAACTTTGTGAATAAGCGGAATAAGGAAAGCAGCAGTCTTACCAGTTCCTGTGTTCGCAATACCCACAACGTCTTGACCCTTTAGTACATGAGGGATAGCTTTGTCTTGAATTGGAGTAGGAGTTTCATAACCTTTTTCTATAATATTTTTCTTTAGTCTCTCGTCTATGAGAAACTCACTGAACTTGTGTTCAGGTACAAAAACTTCTGCAACTTCTGTAATAACAGCCTTGCTTATAAATTTTGAAGGGTGTATTGAATCCGTTCGGCCTCTGCCTCCACCTCCTCCACGATTACCACCAAATCTACTTCGAGTCGTACTTCCCCTTCTTGCACCAAATGACGGTCGACTAAAAGTTCTCGGTCGAGAACTAGAATACGTATTTCTTTCCATACAATTAAAATTGAGAATGATTAAGAACTTTTTCGCTATAAAATTTCGGAAAAACTTCGTATCTCTTAAGTTCAAATAAAGACTAGAGTCTTTACAGTTAGATGCATTTAAATCAAACCGAAACTAGTGAGAATAACTCAACTCAATGAGTATAGACTATTTTCTTATTTTTGTCAATGATTATAAATTTATGTTAGAATACTTTTATGAATAAACTTGAAGATAAAATTTGGGATGTGGTCGTTGTTGGTGGCGGAGCCTCCGGCATGATGGCTGCTGGACGAGCGGCAGAATGTGGCGCTAAGGTTCTACTCCTAGAAAAAAATGAGTCACTAGGTAAAAAACTTTTGATCACTGGTGGTGGCAGATGTAACATTACAAACAACGAACCAGATGTCCGCAAGTTTCTTTCTAAATTTAAAGACTCAGATAAATTTCTTTTTTCTGCTTTTTCGCAATTCGCTGTAAAAGAATCTTTAGATTTTTTCCACAATTTTAAAATGGAAACAAAAGAGGAAGCACTTGGACGTGTGTTCCCTCTTTCAAATAGTGCCAAATCTGTTTGGGATACGCTTTTACAATATTTAAAGCAGGGCAAAGTAACTGTTCAATCAAAAGCAGAAGTAGTTGGTTTACAACCGCTGAAAGCGAGCAGTGGTCGTATGACCAAAACTAGGGATAATAAAATCACATCTGCAATTTTAAAAAACAAAACTGAGTTAAGGGCAAAATCTTTTATTCTAGCTACCGGTGGAAAGTCACGACCTGAAACCGGCTCAACGGGAGACGGTTTCAAATGGCTCAAAGAAATCGGACACAATATTACTGAACCAGCTGCTTCCCTAGTCCCAATCAAAATAAAAGAAGAATGGGTGAAAAAACTCCAAGGAGTAGGTGTCACAAATGTGAAGTTGACCGTTTTGCAAAACGATGAAAAACAAAGTGTCAAAAAAGGCAAAATTTTGTTCACTCACTTTGGCTTATCTGGTCCAACTGTATTAAACCTTAGTAATGAAATCGGGGAACTTTTAAAATACGGGGAGGTGTTAATTTCTCTAGATATTCTTCCTAATTTTGATCACGGACAACTCAATCAAAAGCTTCAGGATATTTTCAAAGAGAAAACCAACAAAAAGTTCAAAAATACACTGGATTCCCTTATGCCTAGTGCCTTGGTCCCAATAATAGTGGAACTATCAAAAATTGATGGTGACAAACAGAGTAATAGTATTACAAGAGAAGAGAGATTGCAGTTAATAGAAGTATTGAAAAATATAAAAATAGAAGTAGATAGTTTATTAGGCGTAGAAAAAGCCATCACTACATCTGGCGGAGTTTCTCTCGACGAGGTAGATTTCAAAACTATGCAATCGAGACTTTTTCCAAACCTTTATCTTGTTGGAGACATACTTAACATTGATAGACCTTCCGGAGGATATAGTTTACAGTTATGCTGGACTACTGGATTTGTCGCTGGCTCCAATGCTGGACAAGTAAAATAACTTCATCTACTTTGTTGCAGTTCGACTTTACTCGTTCACCGTATTCCTATACGGCTCACTCCTAAAGTTTTCTGCGCCTAGTATCTAAAGCTATTTTACTTGTCCAGAATCAACTCAACTTATTCTAATTTTCTTTAATTCTTTTTGTAGCTCAAAATAATTTGACATAGTCTCACCAACCAAGTCCCAGAACTTTTGCGAATGATTAAACTGGCCTCGGTGACACAACTCGTGCACTATAATATAGTCTACAAGTTTTGGTGAAAGATTCACTATTCGATAATTAAAATTTAGATTCCCCTTGCTCGAGCAACTCCCCCACCTACTCACCTGATTTCTAACGCTTACGCGACCGTACGTAAGTTTATAATGTAAATTCCAATACTCTAACCTGCTCAAAACCAGCACCCTTGCCTTCTCCTTCAATTCCAAATATTCCTTTTGTCCAGTTTTCTTTCGCCTAACTCTCCTTCTTATTCTTCTAAAGAAAAATTTAATTCGCATGGGAATTTAAACAATGCGTTGAAATTATTATTTTTTAGGGGCTTCGCAGGTGGGTGAGAAATGATTATATCATTTCGCAGACCTTGAACGTTTTGTAATCAAAAAGGTGAAAGGTGTACTGTTCCTGTAAGGAAGCGAGAGAGAGCAAAATTTCAACAGAAATTTATGCGCACCCTAAAAAATAATAATTGAGTAAGCTTATTTATCCAACGGAAGCACTTCGTCAATTCGAATCTGCTTTACAAACTCCGGCACGTGAGAAACCAGTATCATCGCGCCTTCATATGAATCAAGAGCTTTTGCAATAATAGGAAGGTGTCTGAAGTTTATATGGTTCGTAGGTTCATCAAGAATAAGAAGTCCTGGTTTTTGCAAAACAAGTCTAGCAAATGCAACAAGACCTTTTTGCCCTTCACTAAGACTTCCGATTTTTGTATACATCAGTTCCCCACTCAAAAGAAACCCTGCAGCTGTTGAACGGAGTGTTTCTTCTACTTGTTCATCCATAACCGACATGAGAGACTCATGCACTGTATCCTCAAAATTTAGAGTGGAGAAATCTTGTCTGTAATATCCGACTTTTATACCCTCTGTTATCGTTGTGCCTTTGGCAGAATTGGATGCTAGTGCTTCTAGCAAAGTACTTTTGCCAATACCGTTTGGTCCAGTGAGGAGAAGATGTTGTTTCTTGCGTAGCGTCACATCACATTTTCTAGATACAGGTTTATGGTTCTTAATCATTGTAAACGATTTGATAGAGATGATGTCGCCGTTTATGTCAGGTGGGACAGGAATAGTGAAAGGACGAATAGTCTTGTCCTCTCGTCTCACATCCACTTTCTCTTCTTCCAATTCCTCTGCCTTTTCGCGCATTCGTCTAGCAACAAGTCTCATCTGACCTCCTTTGTTTGCAAAGAAGTTTGCCTTGTCTTTGTTTTCTTGAATTTCTTTGGCTAGTTGAGCATTTTTTCTGTTTTCCTTTTCTATTCGGGCTTGGATTTCTGCGACTACATCAAAATAGTTTCCAACATACTGCTCAATTTTTTTGGTAAAAATATCCAAATAAAGAACTCCCTGAGTAAAAGCATTAAGGAACTCGGAATCATGGGAAATAACAATACAAGTTTTTTTGTAATCAACTAGAAACTTTGTTAGGTGCTCAATACCAGCCTTATCCAAATTGTTAGTCGGCTCATCCAAAAGAAGTATGTCAGGGTCCTGGATAAGAGCAGAAGCAAGTAAAAGTCTAGCTTGTTGACCGCCTGAAAAGGCCTTGATTATCTTGTCGTGAGGCGCTACTAGGTTTACAACCTCTAAAACATTTTTAATTTTAGGATCAATATTATAAACTTTTCTTACCCTGAGCTTGTCGATTGGGTCCTTGAAACAATTTTCAAAAAACTCCTTAACTGTCATTTCCATTTCAGGTCTAGGTATAACCTGTCTAGCTATTGCGATACTTAGATCCTGAGCTAGGTGGATCTGTCCTTCCTCAGGCTTGTGAGACCCTGTGATAAGGCTGAAAAGTGTACTTTTACCAGCGCCATTCTGTCCCATGACAGTAATCTTTGCACCACGGCGCACAGTAAAATTTACCTCAGCCAAAATAGGCTTCTTTATTCCAAAGTTAAATGAAACACTATCAAAATTTATTATAACTTCATTCTTAGACATTTTATTTTTTGCACAAGGTTAGACATTACCGTATTTTGAAACAAAAAGAAAGTGGGCTAGAGAGATTTCTCCTTTGAAACTATTGATTGATAGATATCAATCAGTGCAAAAAATAATGCGAGAATAATTGGACCAAAAAGGAATCCTATTGGGCCGAACGAAAGTAGTCCTCCGAGTACTGCAAAAAGCATAAGAAGTTGATGAATCTCAGCGCCTCTAGAGTATAAATATGGAGTAAGAAAATTATCAACAAGTCCTACAACCAGAAATCCCCAAAGTAGAAGACCGACTGCAAATGCTGTATTGCCGATAATAAACATATATATTACAGCCGGAATAAATACTATTGCTGTTCCAAGTCCGGGGACGAGAGAGGCGACAGCTGAGATACTGCCCCACAAAAAGGCATTTGGCACTCCAAAAATCAACATTCCAACCCCTGCTAAAATACCTTGGATGAGAGCGACCAGAACCACCCCGCTCACTGTCGCCCTGATTGTCTGTTTTACTTTTATAAATATTTTTTCATCATGCTTATCACTAAGTGGAGATAAATCAACCAAAATTTCCTTGAACTTTGCACCGTCTTTTAGGAAAAAATAAAGAGAAATAAATATAAGAACAACACCAGTGACTATACTTATCACACTGGAGAGAATCGTGCTGAAGTGACCAGTAAGCCAGTCCACCACCGAACTCGCATATTCACTTATGTTTAGGTTGAATGAAGGATAAAAAGATTTTATCGGGTTTTCAATAGCGAGAGTAATCTTATCGATATAATCTATTGGGGCGTCTCCTGTTAAAACTAGATATAAATCCTTCGATTCTCCTAGAACGAGGGAAATAATAAGAAATAATGGCAAAATAATTACAACCGCAAATGCAAAAATAACCACGAGTGCTGCAAGCCCTGGTTTATTATTAAATTTTTTGTTTACTCTCTGATATATAGGATGTAGAACAACCGCAAAGATCACAGACAAAATAAGCACCTCTAGAAAAGGAAGGAATAGGAAAAATACTAAAACTGAAACAAGTAGAAATATCCCAACAAAAAAGTACCTTTGTAGAATGTCTTTATCCATAAATATATTATAACATTTTTAGTCCTTCACATCCAGATCAAGGCAAACACTGTTAAGGCAATACCTCATTCCCGTGTCAGTCGGTCCATCGTTGAAAACATGACCTAGATGAGAACCGCAGTTTGAGCAAACTATTTCTGTCCTAGACATACCGTGAGTATCATCTGTAATTTCTTTTACAGAACCTAGAATGGCCTTGTCGAAACTCGGCCAGCCTGTACCTGAGTCAAACTTCGCATCCGATGAAAAAAGGTTCTGAGAACAAACTTTGCACTTGTACATTCCATCTCTATCATCATGTAAAAGTTTTCCAGAAAAAGGCGTCTCTGTTCCCTTTTCTCTGAGAACTGCGTATTCTTCAGGAGTTAACCTTTCCTTTAATTCCTCCTCATTTATATTATCCATGTAATTTAATTTTATCTTTTAATAAATTTGCAAAATTCTTTTGAACTTTTTCTAACTTCGGATTTATTATTACCTGACAGTACCCAGCCTCCTGATTTTTCTCATAGTAATCCTGGTGATAACTTTCTGCCACAAAAAACTCTCCAAGAGGCAGAACCTCGGTGACAACTTTTGAACCTTCTGCGTTTGAACCATTTATTTCATTTATAAATTCATTCGTAATACGTTTTTGTTCCTCTGTTGTGTAAAATACGGCAGATCGATACTGTGTTCCAATATCATTACCTTGTCTGTTAAGCGTAGTAGAGTCATGAGAGCCGAAAAAAACTGTGAGTAAGTCCCAATAATTAACCTCCTCAGGATTAAATTCAATTTTTACGCATTCTACATGGCCAGTATTTCCATTGCAGACTTGTTCATAAGTTGGATTTACTGTAGATCCACCTGTATAACCAGGCAAAACTGAACTTACCCCTTTTAACATCTTAAAAACTGCTTCCGTACACCAAAAGCAACCCCCACCAAATACAATAACTTCGTTTTTCATATTTATTAGCTCTGGTCTTTTTATTTGATTTCTGCGTTGGCAGCTATATAATTTGTCAAAAACTCTCGTCATCTTACACCTAGTAAGACTCCTCGCCTTTTCTCATTCCGCCTTGAACTTAACCAAAAATACTCAGAGTGTAATTATACTATATATAAAAAGTAATTAGACATAACCTGGAAAGAAGTCTACTTTAATATTCTTTTTTGGAATCTCTAACTTACTCAAGGTATCCTCGAATGCTGTAACCATAGCGTGTGGACCGGATATATAGTACATGCTCTCTTTATAATCAGGCCCTTCTTTAGTTATCATATTTGCATCTATAAAGCCTACTCTCATGTCTTCAGTTTGGTTTTCACCTGCTAAATCATTAACTGTATAAATAGTCTTCATTGCAAAACTATCTTTTGCCTCATTGAAAATGTCTTTGTACACAATGTCATGAGGGGTACGGTTTGAGTAGAACAAAGTAACATCCCGTTTGTCCTCTGTATCCATTAGATATTTCACCATACTTCGAAAAGGCGTGATTCCGATGCCTCCCGCAATAAAAACAAGTTTTTTGAGTTTATCTTCAGGTAAGGTAAATTCTCCTGATAATTGCGAAGCCACCAGTGTGTCCCCAACATTCATAGACAGTAATTTTTTCTTAAATGTACTTGAATTCTCGTAGGATTTAATCCCTAATCGTATAACACTTTCCGTAGGACTAGATGCGATAGTAAAATATCTTCGGTTGCCTCTCATGTCTGGGCTTTTGTGTCCCAAGGTCCACTCTAGATATTGTCCCACTTCAAAAGAAATTTTATTTTCATTTGTATTCACACTTTTCCATACGAATTCATATACGTCCGTTGTTAGTTTATTCTTTTCAAGCAACTGTAAAACCAATCTTAAACGGGGACTGACTAGATATGAAAAAACATTACCTATAACTATGGCTAAGGCTGGAGTTGAGAAAAGAGGACCAATATTGAACTGAGTTCCAAATAGAATTCCCACAAGACCCGCATAAATCAATTGCATCTTTCTCTGTGGTGGAAGTGTATGTGGCTCTGTGAGCATAATGCTGCCTAGGAAAATTAAGGAGGTTGATAGCAAAGTTGAAACTATAATTTTGATAAAGTCTGCCTCTCCAGATAAGCCGAATAGAAAAGTGCTTAGGAATCCTGCAATGACAAATGTGAAAAACATCTGGAAGTGGTTTATTTTTCTTAAAACTAGGAAAGCTAATACGAGTGTTGGCACAAGCATTACTCCACTTCCCACCCACCAAGAAGCTAAATCAAAGCTTGTTAAACCAACAATAAAAACCGCAATTGCTGCTGGATTGAAAATATGCTTCTTTTTTATTGCCAAAAGATATTTTGAGGCCATTGCTATCAGGGCCACGAGCACTATTGTCCTCACATCATCAAAAGTAGTTACTGGAAGCAAAATAAAGAACAGAATTAATGCGGTAATACTATAAGACTCAGAATTAGTGGGAACCTTATAGATGCCTGCAAAGAGAAAGTTTGTAAAATAGCAAACCAAACCCAAAATAATAAACGAAGACAGCATACTAACTCCACTGAAAGGTAGTATGCCGAAAAAACCAAAAGCTATAGCTATTACTACTAAAACCAAAAGTCCGAACAAGACTAGCTTGTACATCGTAATGCCATTTAAAAATCTATCTATGTATTTCATCCCGTTTGAGATAGGAGATCATTTATATGAATATCACTCCCGTATTAAGTTATTTACTGTATCTTTTAATGGCAATATTGATCTCCGCTATTTCTAACGGGATCATATTCTATAAATTATATCATTATAATAAGTTAGTGACATTCGAAAACACTCTGATATAATTGATTCATAACCATCTCCCAGACATATAGGCCACTTAATTAATGGTTAGAATTAATATTTATTGAAAAAAATATGTCTAAAATCAATGGTATGAAACCCCAGGGCAAGCCCTGGACCCTTGTTCCGCCCCAGAGGGGCGGGGTTTTTACCATTGCTACTCCTCGTTCGGACGTTGTGAATGTGATTACACATTCACGCGATCCTCTCTCGTCGCAGATAAAACAGTATGGAAAGTTTGGAAAAAAGATGTTAGTTGGAGCATCGAGTGGTATTATTACTGGAATGTTTTTGATGGGTGTGGGGACATCCTATGTGGTCGAAGTAGCGGAATTTTCTGAGTACTCAGCATCATCTTACAGTCAAAATACTGCTGAAAATGGAATGCATTTAATGCGAAGATGGAATTCAAAAGCAAAAATCAATTCACTTACTGGTTCACTTGGGTTAGACACTAAAAGCGTTCAAACTGAGTTAAAATCTGGAAAAACACTAAAACAAGTTTTACAGGAAAACGGTATAGAAACAAGCAATCTACATAAGACCTTAGAAAAGAAGAGAGGAAAATCAAATAATAAAAATTGGAAATCTGCTTAAAGTCGTATGACTAAAATCAAGTAAATGGAGGAACAAAATAAAAATAATGGAGTGATGATTGGGGCAGGAGTTCTGATAGTTCTTACTCTCGGTTATGGTTTTTGGAAGTATGCAAAGAAAGAAGAAGTAGCAAGCACAGTTACCCCGAAAGAGCAGGCAGTGAATAATTCTATGTTTGCTTATAGAGACGGGACTCACACAAGTAACGGTAGTTATTTTTCTCCAGGAGGTGAAGAGCAGATTGAAGTTTCTATCACCTTGAAAGACGATGTTGTATCTGATGTTTCTGTCACACCTTTATCTACTAGACCGATTTCTATAAAGATGCAAGGAATTTTTACGGCTAATTACAAACCACTAGTTATTGGTAAAAGTATAAATGATGTAGTTTTGGACAAGGTATCTGGCTCATCACTTACTCCAAAGGGATGGAATGATGCAGTCGCTAAAATAAAAATTTCTGCAAAACTATAATTTTAATAGCACAATGGCTTCAAACTTATATGACTAAATTTGAGTTTGAAGCGATAGGCACTACATGGAAAATAGATATAGAAAATAACCTCTCAAAAGATGAGGAAGTTATTTTGAAAAATAAAATTATTGAAAGGATTTATGAGTTTGATAAAAATTATTCACGTTTTCGTGCGGACTCGCTAGTAACAAAAATGTCAAAGGTTTCCGGAATATTTGAGATGCCAGATGACGCAGATGGAATGATTTCTCTTTATAAAAGTTTTTACATTATAACTAACGGCTTGGTTACTCCGCTTATTGGCAAAGTTTTAGTAGATGCGGGCTATGATGAAAAATATTCCTTTGAAACTAAGCCCTTAACTTCTCCAAAGACTTGGGACAATATAATAAAATGGAATAACCCAAAACTTACCCTTAGCGAACCTACTCTTCTAGACTTTGGAGCAGGAGGCAAAGGTTATTTGGTTGATATTGTGGGAGAATTATTAGAAAGTAGAAATATTGAATCTTATTGCGTAGATGCTGGCGGAGATATGAGACATAGAAATGCCATTAAGAAAACTTTAAGAATTGGATTAGAACATCCTGAAGATATGACAAACGTCATAGGAATTGTAGTGCTGGGAAACGAAAGTCTATGTGGATCTGCTGGAAGTCGTCGCAAGTGGGAAGATTTCCATCATATTATAAACCCAATATCCCTAACTTCTCCAAAAGAGGTTATTGCTGTTTGGTGCATTGCAAAAACTACATTACTTGCAGATCTTCTTACCACAGCACTCTTTTTCACTAAGCCTGAGGTTTTATTGAAACATTTTGAGTTTGAATACCTTGTTTTAAATCTAGACTATTCAATTTTGAAATCAGAGGGATTCAATGCGGAAATTTTTACTTCTTAATCCTTGTACGTTAATGGGGACAGCCACCATTGACTGTCCCCTTCATTCCATTTTTATTCAAAAACCGGAATTATATCAAGAGGAACATTCTTGATTTTTTCAATAAGAGGTGCAAATTCTTTTATTTCTTTACCCTATTTATCTATAAACTTTTTAGCTTTTTTGTAATCCTCAGCAAATGCAAGTTTTGCAAATTCATCCGCTAGAGATTCCTGCCCGGTGCATAATTTCTCTTCATCAATAATAAACTTTCCATTTTTTTTCTTTTATGAGACTGCTTAGGTCAGCCTTTATAGAGACTCTTATTTTATTTTTTGTTCCGATGATACCCATTTTATTTAAAAATCAAATTAAGCCCTTGATTAACTTCAGCTTACTTTTCCTGTCCAAACTTTTTATCTCCAATTCTCGTTTTGAAGCTGAAGACCTATCTTTGTGCTTTTCTGAGTATACAACTTTTAGAGCTTTTTTGGCACTCGTATAGTGACCACCTTTTCCTGCCTTGTGTTCGAGAAACCTCCTCTCTAAATCTGTTGTGATGCCTGTATAGAGAGATTTATCCTTACATTTCAGTATATATACAAAATACATTACTTTATATTAATAATACTATAACGCAGAACTATAGTTACCCCATAGGAATTTCCTATGTGGTACTAGGAACGGTTATGGCAAGGTTTAACCTTGCCATAAGATATACAAAACCTTTTTGTGAGTTTTTCATAT
>SIBV01000004.1 GCA_009694965.1 Candidatus Zambryskiibacteriota bacterium | reverse complement strand
CGTCAGATGAAAGGGGCGGGAATGCAGGCTCTGACCTTCGGACAATCCAAAGCGCGTATGATAGACCCTAACGATAAATCTCAGAGAGTAACCTTTAAAGATGTGGCTGGTTGTAAAGAGGCAAAGGAGGAATTGGCAGAGATTGTGGATTTCCTTCGTAATCCAAAGAAGTTTCTAGACATTGGCGCTCGTATTCCAAAGGGCATTTTACTTATGGGTGCTCCCGGTACAGGAAAAACTTTACTCGCTAGAGCTGTAGCGGGTGAGGCAGGGGTCGCCTTCTTCTCAATTTCAGGATCAGAGTTTGTAGAAATGTTTGTGGGAGTGGGAGCGTCTCGTGTCCGAGATTTATTTATGATGGCCAAGAAAAATTCTCCAGCTATTATTTTTGTTGATGAGATTGACGCTGTTGGAAGAGTCAGAGGAGTGGGAGCTGGAGGAGGAAACGACGAAAGAGAACAAACTCTGAACCAAATACTGGTAGAGATGGATGGTTTTGAACCAAACGAAAAAGTGATTGTGATGGCTGCAACAAACCGGCCGGATGTTTTGGATCCCGCACTCCTTCGACCCGGAAGATTTGACCGTCGAGTGACTCTCGACCTGCCTGATAGAAAAGATAGAGAAGCTATTTTGGATGTTCATAGCACAAAAAAACCTTTTGCAGAGGATGTAAATTTGAAAGTAATCGCCGAGAGAACTCCAGGATTCTCTGGTGCGGATTTGTATTCGCTTATGAACGAGGGTGCAATTCTCGCTGCTAGAGAAAACAGAACAAAAATTTCTCAATACGATCTCGTACGCTCAATCGAGAAGGTTATTCTCGGTCCAGAAAGAAGAAGTCACCTACTTTCCAAAAAGGAAAAAGAGATTACGGCTTATCACGAGGCGGGTCACGCAGTTCTGGCATCTATTCTCCCGTATGCAGACCCAGTTCACAAGATAACTATAATTTCACGTGGTCGCGCACTAGGTTACGTATTCAACCTTCCTCTCGAAGAAAATAAATTACAATCCAAAAAAGAGTTTCTAGATGATATCGCAGTTTCTCTCGGTGGATATGTGACAGAGAAAATGCTTTTCGATGATTTAACTACTGGTCCATCAAACGATTTACAGGTTTCAACGGCGCTCGCTCGCGACATGGTCACAAAATACGGAATGTCAGATATGATTGGCCCGGTCGCGCTCGAAGGTCAGGGTGGGAAGGTTTTGTTTGGCAGAGGAGTTGAGGAAAAAGAATTTTCCGAAAAAGTTGGGGCAGATATAGATTCCGAGGTTTCTAGAATAATGCGTGAAGCAAAAGATAAGGCAACAAAAGTAATAACTGAAAACAGAACTCTTCTCGACGCAATTGCGAAAAGACTTATCGAAACCGAGACTATAGAAAGAACTGAATTCGAAACAATATTGGTTGCAAACGGAGTTGTTCCAAAAAAGAAATTAGATATAGAACACCAAGCATAGTTTCTTCTCCTTCGCCAAATACCCCGTCAGCTTGCTACGAGGAGCTTCATTACTTTGAATATAAATCTTTTGTGCTAGTATAACTTCTAGTTTCATAAATGCGCGTGTAGCTCAGTTGGTTAGAGCACAGAGCTTATACCTCTGCGGTCCCTGGTTCGAGTCCAGGCACGCGCACTAAAAAATGGTAATTTTTTAGTGCCTGGACTCGAACCAGGGAAGGGGTCGGGAAACGGGAGTTTCCCGTGGAGGAAGGATTGGGAAAACCGTGGGTTTCCCAGGAGTTCAGATTCCAGGCACGACTTAAACTCTCCTAGCTTCAATCCTAATTTTACACACTTAAACTAGAAATCATGGCTCAAATTCTAAATGGCAAAATAATGCAAAATGAAAGTATTGATAGGCTTAAAAAAGAAGTCCTGGGATTTACTGTAAAACCAACTCTAGCTATTATTCAAGTGGGAGATTTACAAGAATCTTCTAAGTATATTCAACATAAAAAAATATTCGCGGAGAAGATTGGTGCGAACGTTGAACATTTGAAATTCAACATAGATGTTTCAAAAGAAGAATTAGTTGAAAAAATCCATGAATTAAATAAGGATGACAAGATACACGGAATTATCCTACAACTTCCAATTCCAAAAAATTTAAACGAGCATGAGATAATTGACGCTATCGACTCCTCAAAAGATGTTGATGGACTTACATCTACGAACTTTAAATTGCTAGCAACAGGCTCTTCCTTTGGTTTTATGGGCGCTACTACAAAAGGGGTTCTTGATTTACTCGACTATTATAAAGTCAGTCTTGCAGGACAACATGTTTTGATTATTGGCAGGTCAATCTTGGTCGGCAAGCCTACTGCACTCGCTTTGCTAAATCGTGATGCCACAGTCACGATTGCACACTCGAAAACCGTGAATTTGAAAGAATTAGCGAGGGTCTGTGATATTTTGATTGTAGCTCTTGGTCAGCCACGATTTATAAATGAGGAGTATGTTCGTCCAGGTCAGGTTGTTGTAGATATAGGGATAAATTTTGAAGCTTCAAATTCAAAAAGTGATTCTTCAGATGAAATTCAAAAGCAGACACTAGTTGGGGATGTTGATTTTGAAAAAGTGAAGGATATAGTTGGGGCTATCACTCCAGTACCCAATGGAATTGGCCCCATGACGGTCGCATCGCTGTTTGAAAATTTAATTACCGCCTATAAAAATGACAAAAAAATATTATGAAAGATTTACAAATAAAACGTCTTGTTGATTTGGAAAAAAAACGACAGAAAAACGTAATCAACCTTATTGCATCAGAAAATTATGTGTCCGTTGATGTTCTCCAGGTGCTTGGATCTGAACTGACAAACAAGTATGCAGAAGGTTATCCTGGTAAACGATATTATGGAGGACAAAAATTTGTAGACGAAATAGAGACGCTTTGTATAAAACGAGCTCTTAAACTTTTTAGGTTAACTGAAAAAAATTGGCATGTTAATGTTCAACCGCTTTCTGGGTCTCCGGCAAATTTTGCAGTCTATACGGCTCTAGTTCCTTTTGGCGGCAAAATCATGGGCATGTCGCTTGATCATGGGGGACATTTAACTCACGGCCACAAAGCCTCAGCAACGGGGAAATTTTGGACACAAGTCCCATATGGCGTCGATGCAAAAACAGAAATGCTCGATTATGAAAAAATAAAAGAAATCGCGGTCAAGGAAAGACCTAACATTATAGTGGCAGGTTTTACTGCCTATCCGCGTACTATTAACTGGAAGAAGTTTAGGGAAATTGCTGACGCTTCTGGAGCACTTCTCCTCGTAGATATGTCTCATATTGCAGGCTTAGTTGCGGGCGAGGCATATCCGAGCCCATTTCGTTATGCGGATGTTGTTACCACAACAACCCACAAGACACTACGAGGTCCTAGAAGTGCGATGATTTTTGCCAAGAAAGACGATCGAAATTTAAGTCTAAAAATCGACAGAGCCGTTTTTCCCGGACTTCAAGGGGGACCGCACATGAATCAAATCGCGGCTGTTGCGGTTGCACTAGGAGAAGCTGACACTAGAGCCTTCAAAAAATATACAGAACAAGTAATAAAAAATGCAAAAAAGCTTTCCAACGAACTTCAAAAACTTGGATGGAGAATTGTATCAGGAAGTACAGATACCCATCTTATTCTTATTGATACATGGATGGACGGCAAGGGTCTTGGCGGTCTTGAAGCGAGTGAGTTGCTTGAAAAGGCGGGGATCATAGTAAACAAGAATACAATTCCCAATGAAACACGCTCACCCGTAAATCCTTCAGGTATTCGTCTTGGCACTGCAGCCGAAACAACACGCGGTAAAAAAGAGAAAGATATGATTAAAATCGCTGAAAAAATAGATAGGGTATTACGGAGTAAGTAAAAAACAAAAAATGATTAGGGTAAAGGGTCAGTTTCTCTGCCCTTTGTCTTATTCAAAATGTATTTTTTCTGTCTGAGTTTTGAAGTATTCTTGGATGTGTGGATATTTTTTGAAAGTTTCGTCTTCATCCACCAGTCTTATAGCTTCTGCGCGTGAAGCTTCTACCATTTTTATATTTTTGATAGCTTCCATGGCTAGGTCGGATATGCCCCATTGTTTCCTACCGTACAATTCTCCGGCTCCTCTTTGCACTAGATCAAATTCAGCCAATTCAAAACCATTTTTCGCCGTCAGGAGTGCCTTCATGCGGTCTTTTGTTTTGTCTCCTTTACTTTCTGCAAATACAAAACAATATGCTTGATGGTTTGATCTTATTACTCGTCCGCGAAGTTGATGGAGTTGTGAAAGTCCAAATCTTTCTGCGCCTTCGATAATAATCATTGTAGCGTTTGGCACATTTACTCCAACTTCCACAACGGATGTGGCAACTAATATTTTTGTCTTTCCAGAAGAAAAATCAGCCATGACCGACTCCTTTTCTGCTGGGGTCATTTTGCTGTGTAAAATATCTATCGAGAATTCTTTAAAGACTTCTTTTTTTAGTCTCTCGGCTTCGAGTGTTACAGATTTTGCTATTATAGCTAATTCTTTTGTCGGGTCTGGTTCGTTTATTCGTGGACAAATAACATACAACTGCCTACCAGATTTTAATTCTTTGCGAGTTTCTTCATATATTTTTTCTCTTTCATTTACTTGAACTACTTTGGTAATGATAGGAAGTCTTCCGTGTGGCATCTGATCCAGAAGTGTTAAATCCAAATCTCCGTAAATAGTGAGGGCCAAGGTTCGAGGGATAGGGGTTGCTGTCATTGAAAGCAGGTGCGGAACACTGTAGTTTTCTTCTGCATTTTTACTAGTTAATTTTTGGCGTTGGAGTGTCCCAAACCTATGTTGTTCATCTATCACAGCAAAAGCTAGATGTTTAAATTTTACAGATTTTTGAATAAGGGCATGTGTACCAATTAGTATCGGCACTTCTCCATTTTCAACCCATTTCAGGAGTTGGGGACGAGAAATATTAGTAGGTTTCCTAGGATCACTTTTTGATGGGAAAATTTTGCATCCACTACCTGTGATTAAACCAATTTTTATTGGCAGGTGTTCGAAATAGGTAATAAAGTTTTCATAATGTTGCTTGGCAAGAATTTCCGTTGGCACCATATATGCAGTCTGCAAATTCCCAAAGGTCTTTCCTTTGGGTCTCGTGTTGCTGACCGCATAAATAGTCGTCGCAGCTACAGCAGTTTTGCCAGATCCTACATCTCCCTCTAGTAGGCGTGACATTGGGTAGCCACGTTTAAAATCATCGTTTATAGCCTTGATTGCAGTAATCTGGGAGTCTGTTGCCTTGAAAGGGAATCTTTTAACAAACTCATTAATATCACTTTTTTTAGTTTCTATTTTAAAGGCACTGTTATTTTTCCAAAGCTTTTTTTCTTTTTGCTTTTGAAGCTGAATAAAAAATATTTCTTGAAAGGCAAACCTTTTTCTGGCTGACAGCGCATCGTTTTCATTTTTGGGTGTATGGATCCAAACCAGCGCACTTTTTATACTAGGAAGATTATATTTTTTTAAAATATCTTGAGGAATAAGCTCTGAAATTTTATCCAAAATTCCACTGCTGAAAATTTTTTGGATTGTGTGATAAATCCAATTAGACGTGACACCTTTGCTTTCAGGATAAACCGGATACATAACATGAGTATCTTCTCCTTCTTTGCCTACAAAGAGGGAATCTCCCACAGCATTCGGGAGAGTAGAGACCACCTCAATTTTCGGATTACTCATATAGAGTTCGCCACGACGCTCGCTCACTTTTCCCTCAACTCGGACTAGTTGCCCTTCGTGAATCATTTTGGCAATATACGGTTGGTTGAACCAGACCAGTTTTATCTTTCCGGTTTCATCTTCGACAACTCCCTCAGACATGGGTATTTTTTTTATGAAAGCTTTACTCGTTTTCAGTCCGCTGATTTTTCCAAACACAGTTACATCGTCACCTTTTGTAAGCGACTCTACATTTTTCATTTGGCTAGTGTCTCCATACCTAACAGGAAAGTAGTAGAGCAAATCTTCAATCGAATTTATCCCCATTTTGGAGAGTGCTTTCTTTTGACTCTCAACTAGCCGAAATTCTTTTTCTAGTTTTATTCTGAGATCCATACCACTATTTTAGCATTATTCGAGAAATACCCCGTCGGCTTGCTGCGGGGATTGATATACTAGTATCGGCGGTGGCCGATTCCCCTACGAACATAAGAGCCCTGGTTCGTGCCGCAACCTTCGCAGCTTGCTGCGAGGATGGACGGCACGACTGCTTTTATTTTTCTTGTCGTCTTTTTTACAGCATTTGCCACAGCATTTGCCACACGTTTATCAAATGGATTGGGAATTATGTATTCAGGAGATAGGTCCTTTTTGGAAACTAGACCTGCGATTACCAGGCTAGCTGCAATTTTCATTTCTTTTGTTATGGATTTAGCGCCACAGTCGAGTACACCTCGAAAGATGCCCGGGAAAACCAAGACATTATTTATTTGGTTTGGGTAATCTGACCTTCCAGTTCCGAAGACCTTGATTTTGGTTTTCAGCGCATCTTCCAGACTTATTTCAGGATCTGGATTGGCCATTGCAAAGACAATCGGATCATTCGCCATAGTTTGTATCCACTCTGGTTTCAAAACATTCGCAACTGATACTCCCACGAAAACATCAGTGTTGGCTAGAGATTCTTTCAACCCACCGCTTTCTTTTTTTGAATTAGTTTTGTTGGCAATTTTTTGCTTATAAGGATTTAAGTCTTTTCTATTTGAATTAATGGCTCCAATACTATCAACCATAATCATATTTTTACCAGGGACTCCGTAAATCATAAATAAATTTGCGATGGCGATTGCTGCTGAACCTGCGCCATTTATTACTAGTTTTATTTTCTCTTTTTCTTTTTTAACCACCTTCAATGCGTTTATAAGAGCAGCTAGAACAACGATTGCAGTCCCGTGTTGGTCGTCGTGCATTACGGGAATATTCAATTCTTTTTTCAGTCTTTCTTCTATCTCAAAACATTTTGGCGCAGAAATATCTTCTAGATTTATGCCTCCAAATCCAATAGAAATTATTTTTATAGTTCTAATTATTTCTTCCGTGTCTTGAGTATCAAGACAAATGGGGTAGGCGTCTACATTGGCAAACTCTTTGAAGAGCAGGGCTTTACCTTCCATAACAGGGAGAGCAGCAAAGGCACCAATGTTTCCAAGTCCGAGAACTGCCGAACCGTCAGAGATTACTGCCACAGAATTTGATTTCAAAGTATAGTCATAAGCCAGTTTTTTATTCTTAGCAATCTGCCTTGAGACTTCTGCAACACCAGGGGTGTAAATAAGTGAAAGATCTTCTTTGTTGCGCAAAGGAATTTTAGATTTTATTTCTAATTTACCTTTATGTTTTTTATGAAGAGAGATTGAGTGGTCGAAGTAATTCATTGGCGGAGGATGTGGGATTCGAACCCACGGTCCAGTTTCCCAGACAACAGTTTAGTAAACTATCGGTTTAAGCCACTCACCCAATCCTCCCGATATCATAATATAGCTTACTTTCCTAGTTTAGTATATAATGGATAGATGTCTGAGTCGTTTAAAAATAAAGATAGAATAAAGTTTAGAAAAGATGGTATTCAACGGAGATTTATTTTGAAAACCAAAGAGATTTTAGGTATTACTGAATCAGAATTAGCAAAAAAATTAAAAATAAGCCGTAGAACAATTCAAGAATGGACAAAGGAAAGAATTACTATATCCAAAATTGCTATTGAAAAGATGTCGAAATGGACCAAATTGCCAATTCCTAAAAATCATAAAATTATTAGTTGGAAGTTGTATTTACAAATAGCTGGAAAAATTGGTTCCAGAGCAAAAATTAAAATGTATGGGAATGTCGGCGGAGATGAAAAATATAGAAAAGAAAAATGGAGAGTGTGGTGGGATATCACTGGGCAACACAGAAAAACAGCTCCGGGTTTTCAATCAATTATAAAAATAAAAATACCAAGAAAAAGCATACTGTTAGCTGAATTCGTTGGAATTATGCTAGGAGATGGTGGTATAAATAAATATCACACGAGCATTACACTTTCTAGTGAGGAAAAACAATACATTTCATTTGTCAGTAAGAAAATCAAAGAACTATTTGGTGTTACTCCAAAAATATATAAACTTAGTTATGCAAAAGCCGTAAAGATAGTTGTTAATAGAAAACAGTTAATAGATTTCTGTCAAACAATTGGCCTTGCAAGAGGTAATAAGATTAAGCAACAGGTAGATATACCTAGGTGGGTGAAAGAAAATAGGAAGTTCTCAATATCTTGTATTAGAGGGTTGATTGATACAGATGGTTGCTTTTACACAAATTCTTATTATGTGAATGGTAAAAAATACTCATATTTTAAAATCGCATTTATTAGTGCTTCAAAACTACTTGCACATTCTGTTCTTGAAACTTTGATAAATCTTGGAATAAATGCAAGAATAGACAAGAATCATAGAGATGTTCGTATTGTAGATAGTGAACATGTGGCTAAATATATAAGAGAAATTGGAAGTCACAACCAAAAGCATATAGATAAAATAGAAAAATGGAAGGTTGCGCTGAATGGTAAGGCAGCGGTTTGCTAAACCGTGAGGGCGTTAAATACCCTCTATGGGTTCGAGTCCCATACCTTCCGCAAAAATCATCGATTTTTGAGAGATTTGAAAGACGAGTGTTCTTTCTGTCAAATTAGTGAGCGATTGTGAAAGCGAGTACATCCTTCACTCCAGCTTTCATAAGGGTATTTCTAGCTTCCAAAAGCGTGCTTCCAGTCGTCACTACATCGTCAATTAGTATTATATATTTTCCTTCCAGTCGATTGTCGGCACGGAAACAGCCAAGTAAGTTTTTCATTCTTTCGCTCTTTGATTCGCTTCGACTTTGCTTGGGAGTCTCAAACACTTTCTCAAACCATTGAGGAGCATAAAGTAATATGTGCTCAATATCGTTTTCTAGTACAGACTTTGCAATGTGTTCTGATTGGTTATAACCCCGTTCCGTTCTTCTTTCGGGAGTTATGGGAACTGGAAGTAAAACAAAACTAGCGTCACTATCAAAAAGGCTAATTTCAGATATTACAGACAGGATTTCTTCATAAAGCAGTTTTCCAATATTTTCGAGCGGTAAGGTATTTTCTCTGTATTTCAATTCCCAAATAATTGCTCTGACCCTATCGTCTTTATAGTGAAAGAGTGGATGAATCCAATCAAAACCCACAACCTGCGGAGCTTTGGGCAAAGAAATCAGAGAGTTTTCATCCAACTTTTTTACAACAGTAAAGTCTCTACGCTCGGGTAAAAAAAAGTCCAGTAGCGTCAAAAGTAGTTCTCTTAAACTTTTCAACATAGATATATTATACAGAGTATGGTTATGTTATACTAAGGGCAAATAGGTATATTTTTTATGGTCCCGTTAGAAGTCGAGGGAATCAATTAGTATAATATATTTTATTTAATCTTAATTATTGTATGGAACACAGCACGAAATATGTGATTCCCTACTTCTAACGGGATGGCAAATTTTTTTACAAATTTATTCAGAGGAGGTGGTCTGTCACAACAAAGCCAGAGTGTTCTAGGTATTGATATTGGGTCATCTTCAATAAAAATAGTCCAAATCAGTAGAAAAAACGGTCACGCAGTGCTTGAAACATATGGAGAATTGGCACTCGGCCCTTATGCTGGAAAGGGTATAGGTGAGGCCACCAATCTTTCTCCTGAAAAATTGGTTGAGGCACTCAAAGACATGCTTAAAGAGAAAGAGGTGAACATAACAAGTAAATTGTGTGGAATTGCCATACCTTTCGCATCAAGTCTTATGGCGGTGATTGAAATGCCAGTTATGCCCCAAAAACAGCTAGCTGAAATGATCCCTCTTGAAGCAAGAAAATATATACCAGTTCCAATATCTGAGGTGGCTTTGGATTGGTACATTATTCCAAAAGATAAAAATCCAGAGGCGCCTGGAGTCGGAATGTCCGGCATAGCTCCAGTGACAACATTGCCCAAACTTGAAGTTTTGGTGGTAGCGCTTCACAACGACACTATAATTCGTTACAAAGATATGGTGCAGAAGACCGAACTTGAAGCTAGTTTTTTTGAAATAGAGATTTTCAGTACAATGCGATCAATCTTGGATAATGAAATAAATCCAATTCTGATTATTGATATGGGAGCGACCAGTACGAAGATTTATATTGTTGAGAGAGGAATACTTCGTTCTTCACACATGATAAATCGTGGTTCACAAAATATTACAGACGAACTTTCCAAATCCCTTGGTATTTCTGTGACTGACGCCGAGTTTCTAAAGCGTGAAAAAGGCCTAGAAGGGGAGATTAACGGAATAAAAACAAAAGAAGTGATTACTTTTACTCTTAACTATATTTTCTCCGAAGCCAATCATGTAGTTTTGGCTTATCAAAAAAAATATAACAAAAATGTCAGCCAAGTTGTCTTGGTTGGAGGAGGCTCCGCGTTGAAGGGTGTACTGGATGTTGCAAAGACAAATTTTCAAATCGAAGTCATTGCCGGAAATCCATTTGAGAAGGTAGTTGCTCCGGCATTTTTAGAAAATGTGCTGAAGGAGACGGGGCCGGAGTTTGCAGTGGCAGTTGGCGTCGCCTTACGTCGCCTCCAAGAACAAGACTAAACTTCCAAATTTGGTCAATCTCATCGTCTAAATTATAAAAAGAACTGTCACCTACGCACTCAGGTAGGCTCCAGTTCTTTTTATAATTTATACGCGAACTTGCCTCAAATTATGAAAGTTTGTAGTAAATTAAGTTGAAATTTGACTAAATGTGGGGGGAAGTATAGTATTTTTGGTAGGAGGTGCCAATATCATGGCCCTATTCGGAGAAAGTTACAGTCACGTGCCGAAGGACGATGGTTCTGTGGTGTCGTCTACTGCTTCGCCGGCGCAGGTGGTTGGGCCCGTGGTGGGCAAGACCAACAAGGGTTCTGCCATCGTGGCAGGCATCGTCGTTCTGGTCGTCGTAGGTCTGTACTTCGGAGGCTTTCTCAAAGGGCTTCCATGGTTTCGCTGATCACTCCGCAAGGAGGGGAAAAGACTCGCAAGAGCTCACCCCTGCTTGCGGATTTCCCTTTTATAAATATCGTTACTGTAGGATATTATGTTTTTGGAAACTTGCGACGCTCGTCGGAGGGAGCACGAGGAATTTTTTAGCAAAAAAATATCCGTGTTCCAAAAACATAATATCCGAAAGTTTTATACGCGTTTTGAAAAAATATGCATTTGAGTGAGTTTTACACACATTTCATATACTCATTTGACTTTGTATGTAGTATAATTAGTGCATAAAATGGAACCTAAATTTCAAACATCGTTTATTCCCAAAAAACCGATAGTCTCTCAGGTAGGATCGGGAATAGAAGTTATTCGGTCGACAAATATTTTTTCTGTTATAGCTACAGTTATGTTTTTGGTTACGGTTATTATTTCTGGAGGACTTTTTGTTTATAAAAAAGTACTTTCAGGCCAAATTGATCAAGGTAAAAAAGATGTAGCGGCTGCCGATGAAGCTATTGATTCAGAAAAGATAAAAGAACTTATAGACGCGAACTCCAGAATTATTTCTTCAAAAAAACTTTTGGATAATCACATTGCTTCGTCAGAAATACTGCTACTTTTGCAAGACATTACTATAAAGAGAATGCGTTTCACTGAACTCACTTACAAAAATACTGATAAAGAAATAAATTTAAATATTAAAGGAGAGGTTCAAACTTACAACGCACTTGCCCAACAAGAAGTTATATTTAAACAGAACGAATTTTTTAAGAATCCACAATTTTCTGGATTAGCACTTGCTGAAAATGGCACTGTTTCAATAGAGTTTTCTACTATGCTAGATCCATTTCTTATTTCATATAAAAAAGCGTTAGAATCACTACCATTAGACCAATAATATGAAATCATTAATACCATTCATTATAATAGTCATATGTGTTGGGATGTATTTTGTATACATCAAACCTACTGGGGATAAAGTTAAGGCTCTGAGTATAAAGAAAAGTGGGTACGATAATATTCTTAGTAAAACTAAAGAACTTAAGCAAACTAGAGAGGATATTCTTACAGTTTACAATAGTATTTCTATAGAGGATATTGATCGTTTAAATAAAATTGTCCCAGAGACTTTCAGTCCAGTTTTGTTCCTCAATGATCTTACGGCAATAGTTTCTCAATATGGTATGAAAGTTGGGGATTTTAAAACAAATGAACCAAAGCCAGAAAATAGAGCCGCAATAATAGCTCAGTCTAAGGGTGATTCTTACGTTACAACCATTGTTAACTTTAGCTTGTCAGGACCTTATAGCGAATTTCTCAAGTTATTAAATGATTTAGAATCCAGTCTTCGGTTGATTGATGTTGTCGGTCTAACTGTTACTTCAAACTATAGATCTACTAGCGAAAATTCATTGAACTATTCATTGGAACTAAAAACCTATTCTTTAAGATAATATGAAAACCCTCACCACACAAAAATCATTAGTTATTTTAGGAGTTTTTGTTCTGCTTGCGTTTTTTGGTTATAACTTTTTTGCAAAAGATAGTGTAGAGGTAGGTGTGGTCAGTACTACCAACATGGAAGAAGGAGCTGATATCTTGGTGATGGTTGATACCTTGAAAAAAATTACAATAGACAAAACTCTTTTCACTTCCGATCTTTTTTTAGGGCTCCGAGATTTCACTGTTAGTTTGTACCCTGAACAACAGGGGCGACCTAACCCGTTCGCATCTATTGGGGGCGAATCTGCTAATCCTGCACAGACACCTCCGCCAAAGAAAACTGTACAATAATTATTTCTTAATATGGACATACTTCAAATACTTGTAAAAAAAGGCGTATTACCCGCTACAGAAGTTGATAAAGTAACAAAAGAATCTTCAACTCAGGGTATTACCTTAGAAGAAGCCTTGATCAAAATGGGAGTACCTCCACAGGAGATTTTGTCTGCAAAGGGAGAATATTTTGATATACCAGTAAAAAATCTGACAGACGAAGATATCCCTCCAAATATGTTTGACTATATACCAGAGGACTCCGCCAAGCATTATAGATTTGTGCCTATTGCTGTAGTAGATAGTGTTTTGCATGTTGGTATGGTAGACCCCGACGATATAGAAGCGAGAGATGCTTTGAATTTTATTTCCTCAAAGATAGGAATGCCTTTCAAGATATTTCTAATTACTGAAGACGACTTCAATAAAGTTTTTGAAATGTATAAAGGCATAACAAACGAGGTTTTCAAGTCTCTTACTGAACTTGAAATGGAGATGAAAAAAGAAGGAGGAAATCAAGAAGAAGTAGCTAAATTAGATTTAGAAAATAAAGGTACTCAAAAAGAATTAAAAGAAGACGCCCCAGTTACAAAAATCGTTGCAACTATTTTGCGATATGCAACTGATGGTAATGCGTCAGATATTCACATTGAACCTAGAAGAGAGAACGTCAAAGTGCGTTTTCGAGTGGATGGAGTTATGAATACAAGCCTCATCCTTCCTCTAAAGGTCCACTCAGCTCTCGTTGCTAGAATAAAAATTTTAACAAACGGAATGCGCTTGGACGAAAAAAGAAAACCTCAAGACGGAAGGTTTACTGCTAGAGTTGAAGGGAGAAAAATCGATTTCCGTGTATCTACATTTCCAACATATTTTGGGGAAAAAGTCGTTATGCGACTCCTCGACCAGGAGAAGGGGGTGAAAAAACTCGATGATTTAGGAATAAGCCCTAGGAATATGAAGTTAATTCGAGAAGCTATTACAAAACCTTACGGACTCATACTTATTTCAGGACCTACAGGATCTGGTAAAACTACTACCTTGTATTCAATGTTAAACGAAGTTGACCGCGAGCACAAAAATGTTTTGTCACTTGAAGATCCTATTGAATACAACATCGAGGGAATGTCTCAGTCACAAGTTCATCCTGAGATTGGCTACACCTTTGCAACTGGACTTCGTACTACACTCCGTCAAGACCCTGATATTATCATGGTGGGGGAGATTCGAGACAAAGAGACTGCTCAGCTTGCTATCCAAGCAGCTCTTACAGGACACTTGGTGTTTTCTACGCTCCACACAAACAACGCAATTGGCATTGTTCCTAGACTTATAGACATGGGAGTTGATCCTTATCTTATTGCGCCAACATTAATCCTAGGAATGGCACAGAGACTTGCCGTGGGACTTTGCCCGGGAACTGGTACGCCAGTACCTGTTGAGGGAAGCTTAAAATTAATGATAGACAAACAGTTCAGTGATTTGCCACAAAAATATATAAACGAACTAGAGTTTAAGAATGTGGTTTACAAAGCAGCTCCTAGTGATGAGTGTCCAACTGGTACTAGGGGAAGAATGGCAGTAGTTGAGGTCATGGAAATGAACGACGCAGTTGAGCAAGTTATTCTAAAAAATCCTACTGAAGCAGAATTAATGAAAATAGCAAGAACTAATGGAATGCTTACTATGAAAGAGGATGCTATTATTAAAACAATGCAAGGTCTCATTCCTTTTGAAGAAGTTAACATGTTATAATTTATAAACATACAAATATGCGAATAATACAAATCTACGAATGGTTACGAATATGGGAGAAGTGCGTTTGCATTATTCGTAGCCATTCGCATCATTCGTACATTCGTTAATTCGTATATATAACTTATGACTCAAGAAAATAAAACACTAAAAATAATAATAGTTGATGATGATAAATTTCTTTTGGATATGTATTCAATGAAATTCAAGAAATCTGGCCTCGAAATTACCACAGCATTTAATGGTGTTTCGGCATTAGAGAAGTTAAGGTCAATAGGAAACTTCGATATTATTTTGCTTGATATTATTATGCCCAGTATGGACGGTTTGGAACTTTTGAAAATTATTAGAGATGAAAAACTTGTACCTAACGCTGTTATTATCATGCTTACAAATCAAGCTGATGATTTTGAAAAGGTAAAATCATACAATATAGATGGTTATATAATAAAAGCGACCACAATCCCGTCGGAAGTTGTTGGACAAGTCTTACTTGTTTACAAAAATAAATCATCACATTAATTAGTATATTTAAATTGAATTCAGATAAAATAAAATAATGACAACTAATTATAAAAAAGAATTTGAAGATTTGATCCAGATAGTAATAAAAGAGTCTGCTTCGGATTTACACATATCTGAGGGTCGTCAACCTATAATTCGTGTGGCTGGATTTCTTATACCGATGTCAACGCATCAGCCGCTTACAAAAGAGGATATTAAAGGCATCTTGGATGAGCTTATTGATGACAGCAAGAAAGCAATCTTTTTAGAAAGAAGGGCTGTGGATTTTGCTTATTACGACACTAATCAAACTAGATTTAGAGGTAATGCATATTTTCAGTTAGGGAAAATCAGTATTGCTTTGAGAGTAATCCCTAAAAGTATAAAATCTCTTGAAGAATTGATGCTACCTGCAATTTTGGAAAACTTTACAACCAAGCAACAAGGCTTCTTTCTAGTAGTGGGGCCTACGGGGCAAGGCAAAAGTACTACATTGACCACCATGATAGATATGATTAACGAGAGACGCTTTGAGCACATTATTACGATAGAAGACCCAATAGAATATGTTTTTGAATCCAAAATGTCAGTGATAGATCAAAGAGAGGTTCTCCAAGACACTCCAGATTTCCATTCCGCACTTCAAGGTTCGTTTAGACAAGATATGGATGTACTTATGATAGGGGAAATGAGAACTCCAGAGGATATTTCCGCGGCTGTAACCGCTGCCGAAACAGGACATTTGGTTTTTTCAACACTTCATACCAACAATGCTTCACAGACCATCGAGAGAATCATTGACTCATTTGGACCAAGTCAGCAAACTCAGATTAGAGTCCAGTTGGCATCAAGTCTTTTGGGAATTTTCTCCCAAAGACTAATACCTCGTGTTTCAGGGGGCCTCATACCAGCAGTTGAACTTCTAATAAACAATAGTGCCGTTGCAAACCTAATCAGAGAAAATCGTACTCATGAAATCAATTCTGTTATTGAAACGAGTGCAGAACAGGGGATGATTGATTTGAATAGAAATCTAGCAGACTTGGTGCGTGCGGGTGAAATAACTATAGAGAATGCTTATCTTTACTCTAGTAATTCAAAGGGTCTTGAGCATATGTTATAATAAAAATGAAATTTTCAATTTCTAAAGTTATAAGGTCCATAAAGTAAAATTAAAATTATTATACTTTACAAACTTTACAAACTTTTAACTTTAAAAAACTTAATTTATGATTTTTACTTATAAGGCACTCACTGCAAAAGGAGAGGAAACACAAGGGGTAATAGAAGCCTTCAATATAGATATTGCAATAAATCAATTGCAAAAAAGGGGGCTAGTTATATCCAAAATCAACGGCCCCGACGAAAACAAATTTACAGTTTCTTTGCTTTCTATATTTAATCGAGTTTCCAACAAAGATGTGGTTATCCTTTCCAGGCAGATAGCGACTCTTTTCCAGGCTCAAGTTTCAGCGTTACGTGTATTTCGTCTTCTTGGGGATCAAATAGAGAATCCTACCTTAAAAAAATATTTTTTAAGTATATCTGATGACCTTCAAGGTGGGAATTCTATATCGTCTTCTATTGCTAAATACCCAGATGTATTTTCCAATTTTTATGTAAATATGGTTCGGTCAGGAGAAGAGTCAGGTAAGTTGGATGAAGTTTTCAACTACCTCGCAGATTATTTGGATAGAACATATGAAGTAACCTCAAAAGCTAAAAACGCTCTTATTTATCCAGCTTTCGTTGTTATGACTTTTGTTGGGGTTATGGTTTTGATGCTTACTGTTATAATCCCAAAGATTGCTTTGATGATTGTGGACTCTGGTCAGCCAATACCTTTTTATACAAAAATTGTGCTTGGAATTAGTAATATATTCGTAAATTATGGATTTATTTTAGGCATGCTCGCTATTGTCGTCGGCTTTTTCGTCTGGAAATACCTTAAAACAGAAGAAGGAGCAGTTTATTTTGACGATATCAAACTCCGAATCCCGTATCTAGGTGACCTTTATCGTAAACTATACCTCTCTCGCATTGCTGATAATATGGACACAATGATTATGAGCGGTATTCCAATATTGAAAGTTTTAGAAGTCACTGCTTCTGTTGTTGATAACCGAATATACGCAGCTATACTCAGAGATGCGTTACAGAAAGTAAAAGAGGGAACTTCGCTTTCCAATGCGTTTGCTCAGCACAAAGAAATTCCAAATATCATGAACCAAATGGTCAAGATTGGTGAAGAAACAGGAGAACTCGGAACGATTCTAAAGTCCTTGGCCAAGTTTTATCAGCGTGAGGTAAATAACGCCGTAGATACTCTGGTTGGAATGATAGAACCTATTATGATAGTGGGTCTGGGTCTTGGTGTGGGGGTTTTACTTACAGCAGTACTCATGCCTATATACAACATCGCCTCCGCCACATAATTCCAGTCTTTTTGTTTGATTTCTGCGTTGGAATATCAAAAATTCTCGTCACCTTACTTGTGTAAGGCTTCTCGCATTTTCTCATTCCGCCTTGAACTCGAACAAAAATCTTTGGAATTTTTCCTCCTCCTTCGCGAACTGCATTCAAATTCAGAGGTTTTAACCTAATTTCATCCAAATTTGGAAGTTTCTCCGTCTCGTGTGAGGAATTATAGCCTTTTAGAGACTTCGCAGGTTATTTAGAAAACAACGACGAAGATAAAGTAATCCTGAAGCACTGTTTGAGCGTAGCGAGTTTGCGATAAGGATACGTATCTAGGAGATTGTTTTCTTCGATAACCGAGACAAGCAAAACTCACCAGAGTTTATGTGGTCTCTAAAAGGCTATAATTCGGATAACCTTTATCCACATCCCCCCTTCTCATTCACCGTTTATAGCCGTATAATATAAAAATGCGTTTAGAAAAATGGTACCCTCTGAAAAGAGAGAAAGATGGTCGAGTAATAATTGAAGTTACATTATAAGAATTTTACTTAATAATTTATAAATTTATATATGAAAATGAGACTTAATCGAGGTTTTACACTTATTGAATTGTTGGTTGTTATTGCAATTATCGGTATTCTTTCATCAGTTGTTCTAGCTTCACTTAACACAGCAAGAGGAAAGGGAGCTGATGCTGCTGTAAAATCTAACTTGAATAATATGAGAGCTCAAGCTGAATTATTCTATGATACTCCAGCTTCTTACACAGGTGTGTGTGCAGATCCAAACATGGTGAAGGGTCAGGCTGCTGCTGTAGCTGCAGGAGGCAACGGTGGTAACTGTTACTCTTCAAGTTCAAGTACATGGACTGCGTGGGCTGGTCTAAAGGCTGATGCAACAAAAGCATGGTGTGTAGATAATACTGGAACATCAAGACAGGTTCTTTTGTCAGCAACATCTCAGCCTCTAGCTACATGTCCAGTTGCTGGATAATCTATCTACTTTAGATACATTGTAAAAAACCGGTTTACCCGGTTTTTTTGTATAATAAAAAGTTTAGTCTCTGATGTTTTATTTGCGTTAGTTTAGATGTATAATAATTGTATGGATTCATTAAATCTTTTTTTTATTTTCGTTTTGGGAACTCTTATTGGAAGTTTTGTAAATGTAGTTAGCCTCCGATATAACACAGGGCTCTCTGTCTCTAAGGGGCGCTCAAAATGTTTCAGTTGTAATCTATCTCTGAGGTGGTACGAGCTACTCCCTATCATTAGTTTTTTTGCCTTGAGAGGGAAGTGTAGAAGTTGTAAAAGTCCAATTTCCTATCAGTATCCGATTGTTGAGTTTCTAACTGGCCTTATTTTCGTCGGAGTGGCGTATAGGCAGTTTTATTTGTGGCCTGTTTACAGCGGTTTTGAACAAGGACTCTTATATTCTGAACTATTTTTTATCTACTACGCGACAGTTTTCAGCCTACTTATGGTGATTGTGATTTATGATGTGAAGCATAAGATTATACCGAACGCCCTCGTCTACACTTTTATTATCCTAGCTCTCGCAAAACTTTATTTGTTCACCTATTTAAAGGGTTTTGAATTGAATAGTATGGATGTATTGGATGTTCTCACTCCAGTTTTCCTTTTTGCTCCATTTGCCCTACTTTGGTTAGTTTCTGCAGGTAAATGGATTGGTTTCGGAGACGCAAAACTTGTTTTCGGGATAGGGGCACTACTTGGCTTTGTGTATGGTGTTGGAGCTGTAGTTTTGGCGTTTTGGATAGGGGCCGCATTTAGCCTGCTTTTTATGTTTTTTGCCAAAATGAGCCAAGAAAAAAGTAAAAAACTTCATTTTAAGACTGAAATACCTTTTGCTCCATTTTTAATTCTCGCTACACTCATAGTATTTTTTTGCCGAATAGACGTTCTAGGACTTGAGGATATTTTGGCATTCTTATATTAATAAAAATGATTATCAAAAGTAACCAAGGTTTTTCTCTGCCAGAACTTTTAGTTTCGTTATCGATTATCGCTATGATTATGTCGACGGTTCTATATAATTACGGAGGTTTCAACGACAAATTAGCTCTCTCGGCAGGAGCTCAGGAGATTGCTATTGCGGTACGACAAGCGCAGACTTACGGACTGACAGTGAAAGAAGTTTCGGTAACTACTGGGTCATTTAGCTCCGCCTATGGAGTTTATTTTGATTATGTAACGGAACCAGCAAATTATTATATTTTTGCTGATGCAAACGGGAATAGAAAGTATGATTTGGGTTCTGGGTGTGGCAGTGGCCCCACACTTACGGAGTGTATAGAGAAATTTACTCTGAGAAATGGTGTGAGGGTTACTAGTATTTGTGATACAAATAGTGTTTGTCCCGCAACTAACTCACAGAAGTTACACATTACATTTCTTCGTCCAAATCCTGACGCTACAATAATTTTTGCCAATAGCTCGAATGTCACCCAAGGTATTTCTCCTCTAACGGGCAAAGTGAGGTTAACGTCAGGCAAGGGCGTGACTCTTACTGTGACGGTCGAAAGTACTGGCCAAGTTTCTGTGCAATAATAAATAAATCATGATATCAAGTAAAAAAAAGGGTTTACCCCGACACCAACTTTCCTAACTTAACTTACTAAAATGTTTTTAACAAAAAATAAAAAAATAATTTCATGGCAATCAAGAAAAAAGTTGGTGTGGGGGTTTACTCTTGTTGAGCTCATGGTGTCTGTTTCACTTTTTGCAATAATCATGACTATCAGCATGGGGTCTATTTTGAGCGTATTTGACACAAATAAAAAATCAGAAAGTTTACGGGCTGTGATGGACAATCTAAACTTTACTCTAGAAGCTATGACTAGAACTATTCGATTTGGCACAAACTATCACTGTAATGCTGATGAGGGTACACAATCTGCTACAAGAGATTGTGTACCCACAGACACTGTAACCCTTGGAGGGGCGACTACTCAATATGTTTCATCGTCTTTTGCGGTGACAAGCGCCGACGGAGCTTTAGTAGTCTATCGCTTAACTGGAGGGAGAATTAATAGAGCAATTGGGACAAATCCTGTTTACAACCTTACTTCACCTGATGTTACAATTACAAACCTAAGCTTTAGAGTTATTGGTACCGACAAATTCTCCGTAAATGCTGATGTTGCTCAACCTCAGGTTATAATAAACATAGCGGGATTTGCGGGTGCTACTGCAAAGCCATCCAGTCAGTCCACTTTTACTTTGCAAACGACAGTATCACAAAGACTTTTTGATTCACAATAAATTAAATATACGAATATGCGAATAACACAAATCTACGAATGGCTACGAATAAAAAAGAAACAGACGGGCTTCACTCTGGTAGAATCTTTGGTTGCGATTAGTATTCTTTCGCTTTCGATTGCTGCCACATTTACAGCCGCCCAAAACGGTATAAAAAATTCTACAATAGCAAAGGATCAAACTGCAGCATTTTACTTGGCTCAAGAAGTAATGGAATATATAAAAAATGTCCGAGATGAAAATGCTCTGTATTCAATAGTAAACCCAGACACACCTAGAAACTGGTTGTTTGGAATTTACCCTTCGGGTAGCCCATGTGAATTCGGAAAAGTTTGCCAAATAGATGTGCCGTTAAATGTCGTTAGAGGCTGTCCGACAATTGGGGCTGCTTCAACAGGTGTCGCAATTACGAACGATCCGCCATATCTTTGTGATAATTTAAGACAAGATACTGTAACGGGGATATTTGGATACACTGCCACCTGGCCAGTTTCTAGATTCAAAAGAGAAGTACAAATTAGAACTATTGCAAACATTGAGGCTGATACTGAAGTTGAAGTTGTAATATCTGTTAGTTGGACCGGCAGTGCAGGCACTAGGTTTTTTCAAGCATCAGAGACGCTTTTTAATAGGCAAAGGCCAACTACGGAGTAAAAAAATGCAAAAAAACAAAGGTTTCACATTACTAATAGCGATCGTCGTCACCTCAATGCTTCTTATTGTCAGTTTTGTTGTGATTAATATTGCTTTGAAGCAGTTAGTCCTTGCTAGTGCAAATAAGGAATCACAATATGCATTTTATGCCGCAGATGGTGGTACGGAGTGTGCAATTTATTGGGATCTGATTGGAATAGTAAGTAAGTTCGATCCAGCGACGTCAGATCTTAGTATTACCTGTAGTGGACAGACTATAAGTACCAATAGTCAAACAAGCGAAATAAACCTTGAGACTGGATCCGGGGCAGTTCCAACCATTCCTTCTACAAACAGCAGAATAGGTGGGGGAGGAGTTAACGCCACTAGCACATTTTGGCTTAAGTTCAAAAAAGGATGCGCCATCGTTCAAGTAGGTAAAGTTAGTGGATTTACAACTATTGACTCTAGAGGATATAACACATGCGATACTTCAGCCTCCCGTCGGTTTGAGAGAGGAGTCGTACTAAGTTACTAGGTTTTAGGCTGTGTTATAATAGCCAAATGCTGAAAATCTCGAAGGAAATAAAGGATAGAATAAATAAACTCAAAAAAACAATTGAGAGTCATAGGTATCTGTATCACACACTAGATACGCCTACAATTTCAGATGAAGCCTATGACTCTTTGGTTAGAGAACTTGAGTCAATAGAAAAAAAGTATCCGGAATTAAAGAACGAAAATAGTCCAGCGGAGAGAGTCGGGGGAGAGCCTCTGAAATATTTTATAAAAGTTTCTCACGCCGTTCGTCAGTGGTCATATGATGACGCATTTGATTTTGAAGAACTGACAAAATGGGACGAGAAGGTTCGTAATTTTATAAGAAAAGAAGGTTTGGAAAAAGAAGAAGTAGAGTACTGCTGTGAGCTTAAAATCGATGGATTGAAAGTTGTGCTTACTTATGAAGATGGAAAATTGATTCGTGCGGCAACCCGTGGGGACGGAATGATTGGAGAGGATGTTACAAATAATGTTAGAACTATAGAAAGTATTCCTCTTAAACTCAATAAAAACATTTCCATAATAGTTGAAGGTGAAGCATGGATAGGTCACAAGGACCTTGAAAAAATAAATAAGTTTCGATTGAAAGAAGAATTACCGTTGTACGCCAATACTCGAAACTTGGCTGCAGGAGCCATAAGGCAACTCGATCCGAAGATGGCCAAAGAAAGAAAGTTGCAGTCTTTTATGTACGACATTGACCTTTCCAACAGTAAATCCAAAGAAACTCAATCAGAAGAGATTTCCTTCCTTAAAGAACTAGGTTTTAATATAAATCCAAATTTTGCAGTTTTCAAGGATTTATTAGGAGTCCAAAAGTATTATGAAATCTGGGCAAAGAAGAAAAGTAGTCTTGATTACGGCCTAGACGGTATTGTTATAAAGATAAATTCAAATAAAATTCAGAAGGCATTGGGTTATACCGCCAAGTCTCCTAGATGGGGGGTTGCTTACAAGTTTCCAGCAGAGCAAGTTACAACTGTAGTTGAGGATATTGTTTTACAGGTTGGAAGAACAGGAGTTTTGACCCCAGTTGCTCACCTCCGTCCTGTTGTGGTCGCTGGTTCCAGAGTCTCGCGCGCGACTCTGCACAACGAAGACGAGATACGTCGATTGGATGTCAGGATTGGAGATACTGTGATATTACAAAAAGCGGGGGATGTAATTCCCGATATTGTTTCAGTCGTAAAAGAGTTGAGAAATAAAAAAATAAAAGAGTTTGTTTGGCCTGCGAAAGTAATGCAATGTGGAGGGGACGGCAGTATTGAGCGTATTCCAGGTCAAGTAGCTTGGAGATGCGTTAGCCGTGATTCATTAGAGCAAATCAAGCGCAAATTCCATCACTTTGTTTCCAAGAAATCTTTTGATATTGAAGATATGGGCCCGAAGGTGGTAGATGTTTTACTTGAGGAAAATTTAATTTCTGAGTATGCAGACATATTCACTCTCGAAAGAGGTGACCTGCTGGCTCTTCCTAGGTTTGCTGAGAAATCCGTTGATAATTTGCTTGTGGCAATAGATAAGGCTAAAGGCGTTACACTAGCCCGGTTAGTAGTGGGACTTTCAATACCTCAGGTTGGTGAAGAAACTGCACTCGATTTATCAAGACATTTCAAAACTATAGAAAATTTACGAAATGCATCATTTGAAAAAATAGCAGTATTACTTGGAGTTGGACCGATAATTGCGAGGTCAGTTGTGGAGTTCTTTAATTCAAAAGAAAATAAAAAAGTATTAGATAACTTACTAACTCAAATAAAAATTGAAAAAGAGAAAGATAAAAAATCTAATAAACTCAATGGTAAAAAGTTTGTTGTAACAGGCACTCTACCTAAACTGTCACGAGATGAAGTAAAGAATTTAATTCGGGAAAATGGAGGTGAGGTTTCCGAGAGTGTTTCAAAGGAGACTAGTTTTTTAGTTGCAGGGGAGTCCGCTGGCTCAAAGTATGAGAAAGCGGAGACGCTAGGAGTTCCAATCCTCAATGAAAGTGAGTTTCTAAAAATGTTATGAAAGTTCTATAATTATGTTATTATCAAAATTATGATTACTCGTGAAGAAATAAAAAACTTAGCAAGCCTTGCCAGAATAGAGGTCACGGACCTAGAAGCTGAAAAGTTAACCAAAGAGGTTCTTGCTATTTTGGACTATGTTGATCAAATACAAGAAGTTACAGGTGTGATAGAAAATAAAGTCTCAGAGCATAGAAATGTAATGCGAGATGATGTTGTTACGAATAGTTCGGGGCTTTACACTGAGAAACTCCTGAGTAATGCTCCAAGCAGAGAAGGAAATTATCTCAAAGTTAAGAAAATACTAGGATGACCCCGTAGTAGAAAATAACATTGAATAAATTCATAAGGTAATAATATGAAAAAATTAAAATTAACAATCTTTAATAATAAAAATAACATTCTGCTCGTAGAGCGATGTTATTTTTCACTACCGGGATGATTGATCTAAAGAATCTTACGATAAAGAAAGCGCATGAATCCATAAAAAATGGAGATTTTACAGCGGTTGAGCTTACAGAGGCTTACCTGGAAGTTATAAAACAAAAAAATAGCGAACTCAATATATACTTAGAGGTTTTTGAAAATGACGCCTTGAAACAGGCAGAAGAAGCCAACCAGAGATTTAAGGACGGTACAGCAGTAGAAATGACTGGGATTCCTGTTGCCTTGAAAGATAATATTCTTTACGAAGCCCACGTTGCTTCAGCGGGATCCAAAATTCTCGAGAACTACATCGCAACTTACGATTCAACTGTCGTGAAAAAACTGAAAACAGCAGGGGCTGTTATTCTAGGTAGAACAAATATGGATGAATTCGCGATGGGTGTATCGACAGAGAATTCCGCTTTTGGCGTAACAAAGAATCCACATGACACAAAGAGAGTTCCGGGAGGATCGTCTGGGGGTTCAACTGCGGCGGTCGCTATAAATTCAGCCCTAGTTGCCTTAGGAAGTGATACGGGAGGCTCATGTCGCCAGCCCGCGGCATTTTGCGGGGTTGTGGGCTTCAAACCAACCTACGGATCTATTTCTAGACATGGCCTTATCGCTATGGGTTCGTCTCTTGATATTATTGGTCCAATAACTAACTCGGTTAGTGATGCAGAGGTTTTATTTAATACAATCAAAGGGGAGGATGCTATGGATAGCACTTCTATTTCTCAAAATACTGAAAACAAAAAACAATCATCAAAAATGGTCATTGGCATCCCACGGGAATTTCTGAGTATTGGAGTAGATGAAAGAATACTTTCCAATTTTAATGAATCCGTCTCAAAGCTTGAAAGTATGGGTTATGAAATTAAGGATATTAAACTTCCCAATGTTAAGTACACTGTTCCTGTTTATTATATTATTTCCCCGGCTGAAGTTTCTTCAAACCTGGCAAGATTTGATGGGATTAAATACGGATTACATATAGATGGGGGAGGAAATTTACTAGAGGATTACTTAAAAAGCAGAGGAAGTGGCTTTGGTCCGGAAGTAAAAAGAAGAATTATTTTAGGCACTTATGTTCTTTCTTCTGGTTATCACGATGCTTATTACAACAAGGCTATGGCCGTTAGAGAATTGATAACCGAGGATTACCGGAAAGCATTTGAAGAAGTGGATGTTATCCTAACTCCGACCACCACAGGACCTGCTTTCAAAATTGGAGAAAAAGTAAATGATCCAGTGAAGATGTATCTAGAAGATATTTTTACTGGCCCTGCAAATATCGCCGGACTTCCAGCGATTTCTGTTCCTTCTGGATTTGTAGATGAAGAGGGAAGTAAGTTGCCTCTCGGCATTCAGTTTATAGCACGACATCAGAGAGAGGATATGCTTTTTGAAATTGGAAAAAAGTTTTTAAATGAGTAGTGTATAATGTAGGAACATGGTCCCGTAGTAGAAAATGACATTGGATAAATCCGTAAAATTAAAACTATGAACTGGTCGATACTATTCACATCTAATTTAAAAATCACATTCAGCTCGAAGAGCGATGTCATTTTTCACTAACGGGATGGCAGACGATAAAAAACCAGACGCTAAACCAGCTCCAGCTCCACCAGCCTCATTTTTTTCTCACCCAGATCCATTTGTAGAGGTGGTGTGGATAATTCTTGCCCTAGTTGTTTTGTCTTATCTTTTGAATGCTTTTTTGTCTGGCATATTGCCAATTTTTTCTGGAGATTACACTACAAATGAATTGGCACTTAGGATTAGAGATTTTATTTTTGGAATATTCTTTTTTATTTTATCCCTGAAATATTTTTTTGTATTTTTGTACTTAGTTTTGGCTTTTTGCATTTATTATTTATTTAGAAAAATAAGTGTGCTCAGATTGAACGAAATGAAACTATTGTACCCAGAAGTTGTTATGGAAGAAAAAGGTCTCGTGAATCTACAATGGGAACGAATTCTGGCTCACACAGAGTCTTTGTCCGAGAGCGATTGGAGGCTGGCCATCCTTGAGGCAGATATAATGCTCAGTGATATGTTAGAGAAGTTGGCATTACCTGGAGAAACTATTTCTGAGAAACTGAAGTCAGTTGAAAAAAGTGATTTCACTACTATTGATAGCGCTTGGGAAGGTCACAAGGTTAGAAACCAAATTGCACACGAAGGAGCTTCGTTTATGCTGAATCATAGAGAAACAAAGAGAGTCATTAGTTTATTTGAAACTGTGTTCAAAGAGTTTCGGATAATATAATCTGCGCGACCTAGTGGGTGACCTAATTTTTAACGACTGTAAGGAGTGTAAAAATGGAAGTACTCTTGTAGTGCGATGTTAGAACTGGGTTAATCCTGCAATGGTGTTCCTTGGTGAAATAGCATCTTCCATTTACCACCCTCATTCCTCCACAGTGAGCTCCTTAGAGAACTTGTTACCTTTCCAGTCTCTAAGTTTGTCTTTTCTGTTTTAAATAAAGATTGAATAATATTGTCTCAAAGAATATTGATTCTGAAATCTATCATAACAAACTTTATTTCAGGTGAAGCAGGAAGATTTACCAGCACATCTTCTTTGTTGTATACCTGTCCTGAACTACCAAATTCTATAAAATCCTCAGAAATCAAATCATTAAGCCCTTCAACCGATTTTCTTACATCAGGTCTTTGAAGTCTTTCTTCTAGTTGAAAAATTGTCTTTTCTATTTGTTCCATATCAAAATTCTACCACAGTTCCTTCATCCCACCAGTCTACAGAAAGGTATGGAACGCAAAAACACACTATTACCTATCAAATTAGTTATTAACCTAAATACCAGAGCTAGTTATATTTCTACAGATTAATGCTTCGTGACTTAGTGGGAGATTTTAGAACTAGCTTTGCTTATAATTCTTAATCAATTCTCGCCAATAAAAATATCCTATTATAGGAAAAAGTAGTGCTGTATATAATCCAGGGTAATATCCACCAACTTCAAATGCCTTATAAAAGTGATGGAACTCATACTGCACTTGGGCAGAACTACACACTTAAAGACAAAAAACTCGTTATTTCTCTTAACGAATGGATGAAACCTATTATTTCTCAATATCCTGCAATAGAAAAAGAATACAATCGGCAAGAACCGAGAAAAGATGTTGCTATTAATAGACAAAAGGAGGTTTTTGCCTCCTTAAGTCCCATGATGCGCGACTGATGGGTGCTGACCCCACGGCCTCCCACGTGACAGGCGGGTGCTCTACCGTTGAGCTACAGTCGCATTTTTATGTACTTATCAAATACATCCTTCTTCCTTTTAAGGAATAACTTTGATGTATCTAGGTTATTATACATAAAATCGTATAATTTCAAAGAGTTGTTAATACTGTAGGTTAAACGGTAATAGTTGCCTTTTCCTTTTCTAAGTACTCCTTTTTCAACACCAAAAGTGCATAATATGTCACCTAATTTTCTTAAAAAATCCAAGGAACATGATGTAAAGACGGTTTGGATTGCAAATGTACGAGTCTTGCGTTCTTTGTGAATCCAGCCAGTCCAAACATGTCCATCACCATCAAAATATCCTCGAACAAAATGCTTAAAATAATTTAAAGGAATGTTGGGTACTGACAAGCTATATGTTTTATTTTCCTTCATACCTAATTTTCTCAAATCCTCGCACATTTCCACATTTCCTATTTGTAATCGATACATTCTACTATGAGTGATAGGATCGCCTTTTATTCTAATCCCTATCTTGTGGTCTGACTGAATCACTTTCTGAATTGATTTTAATAAACCATGGTCCTTAATTTCTATTGACCAATATTGGCCACCTCTACGATTTGTAATTATGTTACCATCTGCAGCAAAAAAACCAAGAACGTATGCCATGTCTTTTGACCACTTTTTAAAATAATTTTTATTTATTTTTTTAGGTCCAGTCACACTTATATTATACTACGTACAGGGTAAGTGACTAACCCTGTATTGAAGGAATTCAGTTGATTTTCTTTCCTAGCCAATCTTTATGGTTATCAATTATTTTTTTACATATTTTTTCAGGAGGAAACTCTCCAGTATCTAAAACAAGATCAAATTTTTCTTTAGGCCAAAGAACTTCCTCTCCATATATTTTTACATATCTCTCTGTATTCAATCGATCTCTTTCAGCTATCATGTTGAGCATCTCGTTTGCAGGTACCTCTGGGAAGTCTTTGGTTCTACGAGAGGCTCTTAACAGAGGAGAGCAAACTAGAAGAACATGAAAGGCATGAGGAGCAAAATGATGTACCAGTCTTCCTTCAAATATTACGTAATCCTGTTCGCCAAAATAAGTTATCATTCCATCACATTTTTCCTCTGGATTAGAAGCGCTGTATTTTGCAAACTCCTCGATGTTCATTCCTGCCTCACTAGCAAAAACTCGCATTATTGCTCCCGCATTTACCCACCTCCAAGGGGACAGTCCTAAGTAATTATGCAGGACTTTGGATGTAGTTGTGCTACCAACTCCACTATCAGCAGTTATTGAAATTTGGTTCTTAAGCTGCATATTGTGTCGACGGATGGAATCGGACCATCGTCTAAGGCTTATGAGTCCTTCGTTCTACCATTGAACTACGCCGACAATATGGAAAATATAGCAGAAAATAAGCGAAATACAAAGGGAGATGAACAGTGTCACGATTTTTCCGCAACTCAAAATTTTCCGCCTAAAATTTTGGTTGTGTCCGCGACTCGCGACCTAGTCTACTAACTAGGTGCCCGCTCCGTCTTGCAAATCGGGACGCAGACCAATCCCATGGTCTGCTCTCCGCAACAAGTAACAAAAAACACCCTCGGGTGTTTTTTGTTACTTGTTGCGGAGCCACGATTTGCACGTGAGTCTGCAGGTTATGAGCCTACCGAGATACTACTTCTCTACTCCGCTATGTTTTACTCACAGGCAAAATACTAACACTTTCATGGTAATTAATCAACGGTCTCTAGAGTAGGAGCTAATATAATTAATGATATAATTTGGAAATGAAGGATTTTGGCTACAACAAAGAAGAAATAAAGATCTTTAGAAAACTTTCCTCGCCTCAGAAGATACAAGATTTTTTAAATTCTCTGCCTTTCAACTTTGAAAAAAGGGGAGAGACCTGCATGTCGCCAAGAAAGGTTTTGGATAACAAGCTAGCGCATTGCATGGAAGGAGCTATTTTAGCTGCTGCAGCACTAGAGTTTCATGGGGCAAAACCTATACTTCTTGACCTTCGTTCAACAGAAAAGCCTTATGACTTTGATCATGTGGTAGCGGTATTCAAGATAGAAGGATGTTTTGGGGCGATCTCCAAAACCAATCATTCTGTTTTGAGATATAGAGAGCCGATATACAAAACTTTACGAGAGCTAGTTTTGTCCTACTTTCATGAGTATTTTTTGAATAGTGGACAGAAGACACTAAGAGAGTACTCGGTTTTGCTTGATTTGAATAAATTTAATAAATTAAACTGGAGGACAAGCAATAAAAATCTTTTTGAAATTCCTGAGTATCTAGATAAAGTAAAGCATCACAAAATTTTGACCAGTAAACAAATTAGAAATTTAAGGAAGGCTGATAAGGTAGAGATAGAGTTGGGCAAGATAGTAGAGTATCTCAAAAAGTAACTTTTGTGATATATTTGGGTCTGTCACACGCCGTTGTAGTTCAGTGGTAGAATGCCGTCTTGGTAAGACGGATGTCGAGAGTCCGATTCTCTCCAACGGCTCTATAGGAAGTATTTTATAATGAATTTATGGATGAAAAGAAAAAAAATTTAGAAATAGAGTTAAATCAGTTGGAACAAAGTTCACAACAGACTGATTTTTGGTCTAACAAAGATAAGGCACAACATACAATTCGCCGTATTCAGGAATTAAAGGCGGAGATAGCAGGCGAGGGAAGGTATGATTCTGGGGATGCTGTTATGACTATTTTTTCAGGAGCTGGGGGTGACGACTCAGAAGATTTTTCTGCCATACTTTTGAATATGTATTTTAAATTTTGTAATAAAAAAGGATTTAATATTAGTACCTTACATGCAAACGAAAATGATCATGGGGGTTATAGAAATGTAACGGTAGAAATAAAGGGGAAGGGTGCTTATGGCATTTTAAAAAATGAATCAGGAGTTCATAGGTTGGTCAGAATTTCGCCATTCAATGCAAAATCGCTTCGCCACACATCTTTTTCTATGGTTGAAGTCATCCCAAAGTTTGAAAAAGTGGGAAAAAACGAACTGGACATACCCGACACAGATTTCAGAATAGAACTTTCACGTTCTTCTGGTCCCGGTGGCCAAAATGTGAACAAAAGGGAAACTGCTGTCCGCGTTGTCCATATACCGACAAATCTTTCTGCCCAAAGCGACAATGAAAGGTCTCAAGGCCAAAATAAGGAAAAAGCCATGCAGATTTTGTATGGAAAAATATATAAAGCTTTGGAAGAAGAAAGGGTTTCAAAGGAAAAGGGGATGTATATCTCAAAAACTACCCAGATTGAGTGGGGCAGTCAAATTCGTTCTTATGTCATGCACCCTTACAAAATGGTCAAGGATCATAGAACAGGGGTAGAAACCTCCCAAATAGACGCTGTTTTGGATGGAGAAATAGAAGAGTTTCTAGAAGCTGAAAAAGACATAAAAATATAGAGTATAATATATTTATGAAAAAATACACTATATCGTTATTATTTGTTGGAATTTTATTCATTGTTCCTATTTTTACACAGGCTCAATCCGATGTTGATACATCTGGAGAAGAATCGTGCGCTGTGCTATCTACAAACCTCCGTTACAGCGCTCGTGACAATGTT
>SIBV01000027.1 GCA_009694965.1 Candidatus Zambryskiibacteriota bacterium | reverse complement strand
AGTCAAGGGAGTTTTTTTATACTATTTCAAGACTTCTTTTATCAATTTCAAAACTTTTCATGAAAATTAAAAAGGGTACCTTGCACTCCGTAGCATGTATTAAATTATACCACACTATTTACGAAACAATGGTGGCTGTCCCCATTACCATTACCTCACTTTGTTTTGTGTCTGTATTGTACCAAACTCGCACCTATTTCCAAAACAAATGATGTCGCACGCTCCGCGTGCGTGGTGAAGCGAAACTAAATCGTACGCTCGGAGAAAGCCCCACGCACTGGCGAGTACGCCAGCAACCCCGAAAGAAAAAACACTCCTTACATTTCTGATTTGGCGGGGGTGAAATTTCTTTTGAAAAAGGAAAGGGTGTTTTTCTTTCGGGGTTCTGCCCTCCAAGTATTCGGGCAGTGCGTGGGGCTTCAATACAGACTCGGCAAAGCGAAAAACTGTTTTTCTGGGGAAAGGATTTTTCGCTTTGCCTCGGCTGATTTCCCGCCCGCAGGAGGGGTCTGGGGAGGAATCCTCCGCTTGCTCCGCTGATTTCTTTTGGCGGGGTTCGGGCGGTATTTTTGGCGTTACAAAGTAGTTATGGGTCTCGATTGTACAATATAAAATTGATCTTTGTAAAAAGCCCATTCAACATCTTGTGGCTTTTTGTAATGGTCTTCAATTTTTTTGCACAGCTTCCCTAATAGCAAAATTTTAGTATCGGATAATTTTTGTTTGTTTTGCTGGTATTTAGGAACTTTCTTCTCTATATTTTTAACCTTTCCTTTTGTAATAAGTATCTTCTGCGTGCCGATATTTTTATCTAAAATTTGCCAATTCTTTTTGTTTAAAACATAGGTATCTGGTGTAACTTTCCCACTAACGATTGCTTCTCCAAGACCATAACCCGCCTCAATGACTAATTGGTCGTAGTCTCTTGTTACTGGATGAACGGTAAAGCATACTCCAGCTACTTCTGATTGAACCATTTTTTGAACGACGACTGCTACAGATATCTTTAATTTGCGCATGTTCTTTTCTAAGCGATAAAAGATGGCGCGAGGTGTAAAGAGAGAAGCCCAACATTTCTTTACGTTCTCCAATAAATTTTCTTCTGGTGTATTGAGATAACTTTCAAGCTGTCCAGCCCATGCCGCGCTTGTTGAATCTTCAGCTGTAGCCGAAGACCTCACTGCTGTGTATTTTGATTTGAGCTTCTTGAAGAAAGTTCTGATTTCATCTGTAATATCTTGGGGTATTTCGGCTTGCAAAATAAGAGCTTTGATTTTCTCTGACGCATTTTCAATAGTATGCATTTCTTTGTGATCAGCCGAATCCAAGATTGCATCAATTTCAACATTAAGATCTGTTTCCTCCAAAAATTTTTCGAATGCATTTGCTGTAACGACAAAACCAGACGGGACGGGGATACCCGCTTGTATCATTTCACCAAGTGAAGCACCTTTGCCTCCAGCAGATGAAACATCTCGCTTGCTAATTTTCTCAAATGGTTTAGTAAATTTCATTATTTTCTTTCGAGAATTTTTACTAATCCGTTTTCAGTATTTATTTCGACTAAATCCCCGTCCTTAATGGTCGAAGTTGCAATACGCGTTCCGATGATAGATGGAATTTTAAGTTCACGGCTGACAATCGCGACATGACTTGTAATTCCTCCTTCATCCGCAATTATTGCTTTCGCTTTGCTTAAGTAAGGCAGAAAATCAGGTTTTGTCTGCGTTACAACCATAATTTCCCCGCTCTTAAATCGCTCTAGTTCTTTTCGTATGTTTTTTGTCCATTTGATAACACGAGCTTTGCCGATAATGTTCTCCGGAGCTTTATATGCCACTTGTCCATTGAGAACATTCCCTGCTGTATCTTCTTCGCATAATTTCTTTTTTAATCTGTTTATATCAATGGCGCGCTCGTAAACATACGTTTTATTATTTTCTAAAAGTGTTGCGACATTTCCCATCCTCATCTTTCTTTTCTTTGCTAACAATTTAACCTGCTCTTTGTTATAGTTTTTCATCAAACCACATACTTCTTCATGCGTAAGAAGAGCTAGAAAATAAGGTGGCAGATTATGCTTTTTTTCAAAAGATTCAAGGATTTTATGAACTAAATAATCCTGCCATTGCCAATATTGTCGTAACTCCATTCGGTAAAAACCAAGCTCTCGTAATCTGTCCACAACAGGTGCCAAACTGATCGGTACTTTAATGTTTGCCGATTTCCCCTGCGCTTTGTTGGTAGGCAACGGCACTGTCTTTGTTTGCTTTTTTAAGCTGTCTATAATTTCTGCTAGATCATAATGAGTATCAGCAACATATAACCAAATAAAACGATTGAGGAATGACTGAAATCTATTTTCCCATTCTCGATTTTTTTGCTTGCGCAAGATTCTTATCTTGGACATTTCCTTATCTGCCTCTTGAAATATTGATTCCTTGTTAGAAAAGAAGAGAGTTGCTGATATATCGTTCCCTTTTGGATTCAGTTTTTCTAAAATACTTTTAGTTGAGTATTCGTGATAGCGACCATCCGTGAAAAGGTACACAGTTGCTGATTCAAGATATATTTGATACCACTTTTTGTAAGCGGCTAGTAAATCTTCGTCTGTAGATAACGTTTTTAGGTATTTAGAAGTGGCGTCAAGTGTCATAAGAGACGAGTACGCACTCTGCCATCGCTTCAAAATAGACATGAAGCTATTCCATTTCTTTCCGCTATTAAGAAATGAATATAAAGCACGACCTACGCGTTCTATAGCTACAGGATCGTGGTATGTAAGAAACTGGCCTTGAAAATCAAACCCTTTAGAGCCATGCTTGCCTTTCTCTATCATTAAAATATTTTTTTCACTTTCACCTAGATATTTTCGAAAATGATGGAATGAATATGTATAGGGCTCTAAAACAACGAGGTCATACATTACATTAAAGTCGAAATATTTTTTGAGAAATTGTTTTTTCATATATTTATTTCATATTTAAATCCCTCAACTTCTATTTCTACACGTTCCGGAAAAACATTTATTATGCTGACAGAACCGGTCTTTACTTTTCTTTCTGGGTCTAAAAATGGCCTCAAATCAAAAGCGGCTAATATGGCTGATACGGTTTCGCCATGAGTTACTAATACTGTCTGGGATAAATCTCGTGAACCGTTTTGAGTGCGTCGAAGTATCCTAACGCCTTTCATAAAAGATTCCTTTAGTCGTTCTTGAATTTGTATGTCGGATTCAAGGCGTGAATCGTCCCGTGTTCTTCCTTTTCGCCACTCGGTATCAAAATTCACTCCTAATTTCTCATATTTATCGGTCAATTCAATCCAGAGTTCGGCCGCATCAATGAAAGTCTTTACACCCTGCATTGTTTCTGTCTTTTTAACTTCCGCCGGTTTTATCTCGATATGTTCTCTTGTTAGCTTCTCTTTAATTATTTTTGCACTATTTAATGTCCGTATCCTTGGAGAAGAAATAATGCGTACGGGATTATCTCTATTGATAAGAGTTGATAACTTTGCTGAAGCGTTTTCAATTTCTTCTTTCCCTTGCTCAGTTAAATCGTTAGCTACATCCTTTGGATTTTGATCGAAGTATTCTTTGTATTCAGATGCACCATGTCGAACAACAAAAACGCGAGCCACCGGTGATGGTTCGCCCTCGGGGGTAGGAATTTGTTCAGTTTCAGTTGGTGGTTTCTCCATATTTTTACTTGACTAATTCCTCCATTGGAACGCCCAATGCTTTGGCAATCTTGGCAACTGTTTGCACGCTTGGCTTGATAACCACATTACTCTCAATCTTGGTAAGGGTAGTGTGCTTTACGCCAGATTTTCTCACTAAATCGTCTTGGGTCAAGCCAAGCTTATTGCGCACTCTTTTAATGTTTTCGCCAATCGTTGCCATAGTTTCAATACTTTGATATCATTACTTGTGTTATACTTAATAACAATGCCATGATAGCAAAATTCTTATCTTTTTTCAATTTGATGACAATCGCCAAAAATACCGCCCGAACCCCGCCAAAAGAAATCAGCGGAGCAAGCGGAGGATTCCTCCCCAAACCCCTCCTCCTCCGCTTCTGTATTGTACCAAACTCGCACCTATTTCCAAAACAAATGATGTCGCACGCTCCGCGTGCGTGGTGAAGCGAAACTAAATCGTACGCTCGAATCTGCGCGCCTCGACCGCACTCGAGGACTCGTGCGGGCAAAACCCAAAAATTTTCCTTACCTTTCTTATTTTCCTCGGCGGGGGGTGTTGGGGGAGCCGACAAAAAATGGAAAGGAAATTTTTGGTTTTGCTTCGCCGCTTCAGACTACGAAAGGAGCACTATTTATTTTTTACTTTCGATTGCTCTTTTCTCCGTATCCTCGCGGCGAGACGAGGCGCTTCCTCTCCGCGTTTGGTGGTGGCTCTAAACCGCGCGGCTTCGTTCACTGGTGGTGGTAAACCAAGAAAGTGGAGCCTCGCCATACAAAATTCTTTAAGGAATGGCGAGGCGCAAATCTGTATGTGCTTGCCCCAGACCCACCCATGCGCGCACAACAACCCCCGCCGTTTTTAGGAAATATTATAAAACGGCGGGGGTTGCTCCCTTGAAATTAGTCGAAATGGTATGAAGAAAGTCCTAGAAGGTGGCACAAGCAGGTGTTCCACTACATATCATCCAAGCGTATCCAGGGCGAAAAAGATCATACCAAACACTATTTACAGGGACTACACTTTCCGAGCAGACATTGGCCTTATACGCTGCACCGTTTGAACAATAATAATATGTTCTCCAATTACTATTGTCACCAATACCTCCTGGGCAAGATTGTCCTGATAATGAATCTCTAGGTAATTGGGAAATATAAGTAGGAGATAATCCTGGAATATAATTAACACCTTGTGCCTCAAAATAGTTCCAACACCCAACTGGATAACTTCCATTGCTATCATAATAAAATTCCAAAGCAACTCGCAATTGTGTTAAATCAGATTGGCGTTTTGCATCTCGTGCCTTTGCTCTAGCACTACTCAAATTGGCAAGAACAACACTTGATAGAATGCTTATTATAGAAATAACCACCAATAGTTCTATTAGAGTAAACCCAGATTTAGATTTTAAATATTGTTGGCCCATGGTTTTGGTGGATCAATATAATGTGTTTTAGGTATCACTTTTTTTAGATCACCTGATGTGCCAGTACTAAAAAACAAAAAAATTGAAACAACAATCGCCACCGCCACAAACCCAATCAAAACATAACTCGCCTGCTTTTCATCTTTAACATATCCGCCCGAATACTTGATAACCAACTGAACAATTTTCGGCGTTGGCGTTTGAAAAGATCGAGGTCGTTGAAATTCTTCGCCCTCAAACTTTATGCGACTGCTTGAATCATCAAGCGCATGACTCAAATCTATTCCCCTGTCGTCATTATTTTGATCCATATTTTTATGAAACTGTGTTGCAGATTTAGTTTTCCACAACTGCTTCTATTTTACCACTATCACCCCTCCCGCAAGCGGAAAAGTGGACTACTTCAGCAACTTATCAACCGAAACTCCAAGTGCTTGTGCTAATCTTTCTAATTGAGAAATCGTGATATTCTTTTTTCCATTCTCAATCGCGCTCATATAGCTTCTGTCCATATCTAACTTGCGACAAATATCGCCCTGCGACATTTTACGGCGAAGCCGTATTTCTTTGATATTCTGTCCCAGTTTTTTAGAAATTTGAGCCATATTTAGAATATCCACAGTTTAACAATTATTGCGTTTTTATTCTATATGGTATTATAGTTCCATATGACTACGGCGAAGCAAAACCAAAAATTTCCTTTCCATTTTTTGTCGGCTCCCCCCACACCCCCCGCCGAGGAAAATAAGAAAGGTAAGGAAAATTTTTGGGTTTTGCCCGCACGAGTCCTCGAGTGCGGTCGAGGCGCGCAGATTCGAGCGTACGATTTAGTTTCAAGCCACCACGCGCTCCGCGCGTACGATTACCTCACTTTGTTTTGTGCTGTAATTATACACTTTGCGCGAAC
>SIBV01000026.1 GCA_009694965.1 Candidatus Zambryskiibacteriota bacterium | reverse complement strand
AAGTTTGTAGAAGTTGCTTGGTTAGTAACAAAGTTACCATTTGCAAGAAGAGTCGATGTGGCTGTGCCACCAAATTGGGCTGAGTTCGCTGAGAAGATTGTTGTTGATGCATTCGCAAATGTTTGCAACGCTGTCCAACTATTTGCATTAGCTAGGTTCAGTGAAAGTGAAGAAGCTGTTCCACCGATTTGGAACCCGAGTGTGCCTGAAGAAAGAAGAGAGGCTCCGACAGACAGGGACGAAGTGGCTACACCACCTAAAATTGTTCTGCCTGCAGTTTTAGTAAAGTAACCAATTTGTGATATAGCAATGTCAGAAGTAGTAGCAATTTCAAAAGCTGAAGAGCCTCCACTACCTGTAGCATCATCACCATCACAAAGAGAAGCTGAACCTGTGATTGTATTACAAAATGCTGGCCAAGTTGATGCGGTCACACCTCCAAATGTCAGTGTCCCGATATTAGAAAATGTTGTTGAAGCTGTGACACCGACTAAACTAGTGATATAGGCAGAGGTTGTTGTGGCATTTGTGGTTGTACTGTTTGTGAGGTTTAGATTTGTAACAGTTCCATTTGTAACCACTAGATTAGTGATAGTGCCGTTGGTAACTGTGATACTAGGGGTTGTGATTGAATCTGCTGAAATACCTGTGGCACTCACAGATGTTCCAGTGATACTTCCGCCTGTGACAGTAGGATTTGATATCGCTGTATTGTAGAGGTTGTCTATCTTTTGTGAGTGAGCGATTTGGTTGTAGATGTTTGTCACTGCTCCACCAGTACCAAATGACAGACGACCAAACTCCGCTGTGAGATTATTCTTTAGAGTTTGAAGAGAAAGGTCAACATATGACTTAGTGACATCAGATGGTGTGAATCTTTCGATAATCCTTTCTACTGTTCTTGTGTTAGTAACAATTTGTGGAGATATTGATTTCAAAACCTTTGTGTCAAAGACGGTCTTTGACACAGTTGGTGCAGGAGTTGGAGTCGCCGCTCGTTGAACTATGTATGTCGGTGTAGCAACTGCTGGAGTACCGAAGAATCGTGAGAGTGGAGAGTAAAGTGTCTTGTCGATGAGGTTGTTAATGCCTGAGTAGACGAGAGTACTACCTGAGTTTAGAGGTGTTGTGATTGTAGATATTACATTAGCCTTGTTAGATATGTTTCTAACTGCTTTGTCTTGTAGCGAGAACGACCCAATAACTAGAAGTAGTACAAGAGAAAGTGGTGTTAAACTTTTTGCAAAGTTAAGATCGGAAGAAAAAAGAAAGTTGTGTAAGGAGTGGAAAACAGAAGGAGTAATAGGTTTGAGATCACAGAATTCAAAAGCTATATCATTTACAGTTTCGGGTACAACTATTTCTACTTCTACTGGAACGACCGAGACCTTACCTTGAAAGTTTTTTGAGAAGTCAAAAGAAGTTGGAGTGTTTTTATATTTTATTAACGATGATTCGCTAACCAACCACTTCTTTCCATCTCTCTTTGAATCTATTTTGTTGAAACGAGCAAGTTGACCTATGTAGTCCTTTGAGTATCCAGTCAAAATACTAGCTTCAATAATTGGGATGAACCTATTCGACTCCTCTAGAAGCTTTTCTCTACCTTGAAAATTCTTTGAAAAGTCAAAGGTGGTAGGAGTGTTCTTGTAATCCAAAAGCGACGCTGCCTCTACAAACCACTTCTTACCTAATCTTTTTGAAGTAACTTTACCTTGTCTAGAAAGCTGACCAATGTAATCTTTTGAGTAAGAAGTTAAGGCACTTGCCTCTTTGATAGAGATGTATTTTTTGCCTTCAAAATAAACTTCAGAATTCATGCTGTTAATCATTAACGAAATTATACTTCGGCCTAAAAGCAAAAACTCTGAGAAAGTGGGGATAATCCTCATTATCTTGGATTTTTTTTATCCGTGTTTTTGGGTTTTAGTAGGTAAAATAATAAATCTAAATAACCTAATTTATTTATATAAAAAATTAGAGATTTGTTGGGCAAAAAAGTGATAGTAGATGCAGGCATAAATTCAGTTGTTTATAAGCATAAATTGAAGCCAGTGATGCATTATGATGCGCAGTCAAATAAATTCAATTAGACCCGTTAGGATGACAGCAAGCCTGAATTAATACAAATAGCAAGAAGTATCATAGTTTAGCAATATAACTTTATTAAGGTTTATAAATGTATTAAAGGCGAAAATTGAATATATGTACCCTCTTCAGTCAAAACACACTCCAATACTCTTTGGGCTATTTATTTGTGTTCCGATGACTGTTTAGATGTAACTGAAGAATATGATCAATATATTTTCCTTGTTTAGTCTATGGTGAAAAATATTTATTTAATTTATTTCCAGATTTTTATTAGTAGTGTCGCACAATGTGTTTCAATCAAAAAGTGATTAGAAAGTATAAAAGTTATTTGTCAATCACTACGTTTTGAAATTGAGACCCCTGTCCTCAAAGGAGAAGTAAAAACTTGTCTGCACTTCGCACGAGGTTAAACCTCGCGCAAAACTTTGATTTATACTGTACTTACTCTTATGACTAGATCAATTAAATTTTCAATTAATGAGTTTTATCACATTTATAATAGAGGAACCGACAAAAGAAAAACATTTTTGTCGGAAGAAAATTACAAACGTTTTTCTATTCTTCTTTATTTATGTAATTCTACTGAACCTCTGCATATTGATATGAGACGTGAATCCTATAGTAAAATGTTAGACAATGATCGTGGAAAAAAACTAGTAGATATCGGCGCCTACTGTCTTATGCCAAATCATTTTCATCTTTTATTACATGAATGTATTGAGGGTGGAATTAGTTTATTTATGTAGAAACTAATGACTGCTTACACGATGTATTTCAATAAGAAGTATGAGAGGACTGGTAGTCTATTCCAAGGTACATTCAAAGCTGAGCATTTAGATAGAGACGAATATTTGAAATATATTTTTACTTATATACATTTAAATCCAATTAAACTTATTGATCCGAAATGGAGAGAGAATGGAATCAAAAACAGTACTATAGCTAAAAATTTTAAAAAAATTATTACTATTCAAGCTACTCGGAATATATCGGGATAGATAGGAAAGAAAAAGTAATACTCTCCCCCACTGCCTTTCCAAAGTATTTTGAAAAGGTGGATGACTTTCAAAAAATGACTGACTTCTGGATCGAGTTCAAAGATGAGAATAAATTGAAAAAAGTAAATGGAGAAATTTAGAAAACAATTTGCGCGAGGTTAAACCTCGCGCAAATAATTATGGCGTCAGTTGTGTAGATGTGGTAAGACATTACTTAACGATAGAAAGTGAAGTGCTATTCTCCTCAATTTCTACAGCATAAGTCTGTGTACTTTCAGAATACAAAATGCTCTGGACTTGAGTTGGAGATTTTATCATCTCTAGATGTGAGTTTATGACCGATTGAATTTTTTCTGTTGTACATATAACTAAACTGATAGTATCACTCGGACTCAAGTTTTCTTTCTTTCGTGCATCTTGAATTCCCCGGATTATGTCGCGAGCCACACCCTCATTCTTTAATTCATTTGTTAATTCTGTATCAAGTCTTATCACACCAGCTTCAAATTTCACCTCCTTCACATTTACCTCATCAGCAATAATATCAAGTAACTCCTCTGAAAAGTTTTCTAGAATAGTTAAGGAGGCTAAAGGTTGTCTCACTTTATGTCCTGCCTTTTGTCTGAGTTCTAGGGCGCTCGTTACTGTCGCTCTCACTTTCTGCATTTGGGATAATAAATTTTCGTCTATCTCTCCCCCACTCGGCCAGTTGGATAAATGAACACTCTCTACATCACCAGTAGTTTTTACCGTCTCGTAAACCTGTTCAGCAAAGAAAGGTGTAAACGGTGCCATGTATTTCGAAAGTTCCTTCATTACAAAACTAGTAGTCGACAGGGCATCGTTTTTCTCTTTTAAATCTTCTGATTTAAACCTGTCTCTAGAACGACGAACATACCAGGTAGAGAAATCATTTACAAAATCTCTTATCAATCTTGCAGACTCAAAAACTTTGAATTTATCCAGGTTTTCTGTTCCGTCTTTCACTACTTCATTCAGGCGACTGAGAATCCATCTATCCAAAACATTTTGACTATTATTGTGTGCCGAAACAGTATCGTCTTTATACAATTCATAGAAAACACCAATATTTAGAATTGGATTAAAAACTTTCTTGATAATTTCATCAACCGTCTTCTCATCAAAGTTTTTGGAGTCCCCTGGACTGTTTACTGTGTACATCCAAAGACGAAGCGCATCAACTCCATATTTGTCCATAAGTGTTATAGGGTCCAAGATATTTCCAATAGACTTGGACATTTTCTTGCCTTCTTTGTCTAAAATATGTCCTAGGCAAATTACGTTTTTGAATGCCTTACCCTTACCCATCAAAACTCCAATTGCATGTAGTGTATAAAACCAACCTCGAGTTTGATCTATTGCCTCCGAAATGAAGTCCGCTGGATAAGCTAGTTTTTTATTTTCAAAAGGTTTACCTTGAGCGAAGTCGAAGGGATAGTGATCTTGAGCAAAAGGCATAGCTCCTGAGTCAAACCAAACATCTAGAACCTCATTAACTCTTTTAAGCGCTTTACCATTTTCATCAGTGAGTTCTATAGAATCAATATATGGCTTATGAAGATCAATCTCATAATTTTCATTATGCGGCAGCTCCACAAATTCAAGATTGTGAACTTCTGCTGTTTTTATAAACTCTTCTTTATCCCTAAAAGCAAGCGTGCTCTTTTTGTCCAAACCTAGTGCTGCCGACTCTAGAGCCCAAGTAGTATGTTCGTGGGTTATTAACAAAATGGTTTCATTCTTATTATTTTTATCTGTTTCATACAGAAACTCCCCAGTGCGTTTTTTTATATCAAGAAGATTTTCTCCGCCTTCTGGTCTTTTTTCATAAACATCCGAATCAGAATTTATGAGCGCATGATAATCACCAACGGATTTACCATTCAGAACCCCCATAGCATGTTCAGTCAATCTGTCATCAAAAGAAACTTTGTCAGGAGAAATTCCTAAAATACTTCTTATTATTTCCACAGTCTCTCTAGTCCTAGCAAAAGGCGAACAAATTATTTTTGTTATTCCCTTACTCCTCAAAAACTCTGCGGATTCTGAGACTTCTTTCTTTCCTTTTTCTGTTAGGTGGTAGGGATCGTCTTTCCTCGAACTCAAAACGTTTTGCACATTATGTTCACCTTCACCGTGTCGCATAATCAAATATTTATTTCCAGATTTTTTGGAAAGTTTCTTCAGCTCGTCTATACTTCCAATTACACGATAATTACCCTCTTCATCTACCCAGACAGGAAGTGGGGTTCCCCAATATCTCTCACGACTTATCGCCCAGTCTTTTATTTCACGAAGCCACTCACCAAAGCGACCTTCCTTTATGTGTTCAGGTTCCCAGTTTATTCCTTCATTTTCAGCCACAAGTTCTCCTCGAAGTTTCGACATAGCTATATACCAAGAATCTCTCGCATAGTAGATAAGAGGAGTATTACATCTCCAACAATGTGGATAGGAGTGCTCGTACTTCTCCTTTTTGAAAAGTAAACCTCTGTGAGCTAAATCTTTGATAATATCGATTGCAACTTCTTCATCTTTGACAAATCTATTTGAAAGAAACCCCATGTCCTCTAGAAACGTTCCGTCTTCCTTTACCAAGTGGTACTTTGGAAGTCCAAGTTGCGTTCCTAAAACAAAGTCATCTTGTCCATACATAACGGCAGTATGAACAACCCCTGTTCCGTCTGTAGTTGTCACAAAGTCAGCGGGATACACTTGGAAAGATTTTGCGAAAGCTTCTGGATTTTTATTTTGAAATTTTTCAGAAAAATAACTGTAAAGTGGTTCGTATTTCAGTCCTACCAAATCACTTCCCTTGAATTCATCAACTACTTCATATTCCCCTGTTAAAACAGATAGTCTTTCCTTTGCTAAAATTAAAAATACAGCATTTTGTTTTACTTTTACATAATCAATCTCATTACCCACAGCTAAAGCAACATTACCTGGAAGTGTCCACGGAGTTGTAGTCCAAGCAAGAATAAAGATTCCGCTGTCGGAAGGTTTTTGGGTCTGGGGATTTTTTAGGAGCGACTGAGAAAATCTTCCGTCAGCGGAATCTAAAACCATAAACTTTGCAGTTACAGACAAATCTTTGTCGTCTTGATAACCTTGGGCTAATTCATGAGAAGAAAGGGCTGTTCCACAACGCGGACACCATGGCAAAACTTTGTAGTCTTTGTACAAAAGCTTTTTTTCATTTACCGTTTTCAGGATACTCCAAACGGATTCAATGTATTCAGTATCGAAAGTGTAATACGCATCGTTTTTATCTACCCAATAACCGATACGGTCTGTAAATTTTTCCCAATTTCCGATATATTCAAAAACGCTATCCTTGCATTCTTTATTAAACTTCTCTACACCATAAACTTCTATCTCTTTTTTAGACTTAAGTTCAAGTTTTTTTTCAATTTGAAGTTCAACAGGAAGTCCGTGAGTATCCCATCCAGCTTTTCTGCGAACGTAAAAACCTTGCATAGTTTTATACCGAGGAATTATATCCTTGAAAACTCTAGAAACAAGATGATGGAGTGCCGGCTTGGCATTGGCTGTTGGAGGGCCTTCATAAAAAACAAAGTTTCCATTTGAAGCTTCTTTTTCTAGAGTTTTTTTGAAAATTTCGTTTTTATTCCATAACTCTAGGATTTTCTCTTCCTTTAGGGCTACTTCGCTTTTTTGAGGTTTATCCGTCTCATTCATATAGCCATATTAGCATTTCTGCCCATTAATTCAAAAACTCAACTACATAGGGGTACCCTATGTAGTTGAGTTTAAGTTTAACTACATTTGGGAAGGTACTTTGATGCCGAGTAACTCCAAACCTTTAGTCATCACTTTTGCAAA
>SIBV01000003.1 GCA_009694965.1 Candidatus Zambryskiibacteriota bacterium | reverse complement strand
TTCTTCTTTATATATATTTCCTGTCCTATAGCAAATAAGTTACTAGTAATAAGATAAAGTGCGATTGCTGAGGAGATTGTATAGGCGATTATTGTCATTAGTATTGGGAAAAAATACTTCATTTGCATCGTCATCATCTTAGCAATTTCACTTTGAGGAGCACTTCCTTCTACTGCGGCACTTGATAGCTTTATTTGGAAATAAGTCGTCACACCAGCAATTATTGCCAACACAAAACTCTTGTCAGAAATATTTATTAATCCTAGAAAAACCATATCTATTGATGCTGGGGAGGGAACAAACGAGTATAGTAGCGCTGTGTTGATTTGAGGAAGTCCTGATTTAATGAAAACCTGGTACAAACCGATAAGAATCGGCAGTTGAATCAAAAGAATGAAAATACTAGCAAATGGGTTTATGCCTTTTTCTTTATAGTAATCAAGGGTCTTTCGTGACTGTTCCTCTTTGTTATCTTTGTACTTATCTTTAATTAATTGTAGGTCTTTTTCTGTACCCTTCATCTGGATCTGAGCTTTTGAAGCTTTTATGGATAGGGGAAGGAGGAGAAGCTTAACTATTATCGTAAAAATAAAAATAATCACTCCAGCGTCAAAAAACGGTAAAGCACCCATAAGAAAGATGAATCCGTTATATAATGGTTCAGATATTAGTGTGTGAAATAAGGCTATCATTGGGTTATTATACCCCCACACCAAATTTAAACCAAATTTTAAACAAAAATAGTTTTTATACTAGGCATATTGTCTTATTTGGTGTGGGGGTAAAACACATTTGATTCAGAAAGTAACTCCAATATTTCCTTTTCTAGGTTTTCGTATTTTATTGACCCTGACCCCTTTTTAAAAACAAACATGCAATAATACCCATCTTTTATTTTATCTATATGCTTGTTTATTACAGAGTAACCCCTCCTTCTCTGTTTATTCCTATCAACAGCATTTTTAGAAATTTTCTTTGAAATAGAGAATGAAAACTGACTGTTTTGCAGTTTTTTCTCTTTTCCGTTTTTGTACAAATACATCAAAAGATTAGGGGAGTTGTACCTTGATCCGTTTTTCAAAATTACCTCGATTTCTCTTCTAGATATCCTATTTTTTTTAGGTAACATGAGATATTAGTTTATAAAGTTAAAAGTTTGTAAAGTTATAAAGTTGAAACTAGTCTACTTTATGGACTTTACAAACTTTATGGACTTTACAAACTGTTTAGACTGTACTCAGTTTAGCCCGACCCTTTCTTCTTCTTCTTAAAATAGTGTTTCTGCCTGTTTTTGACTTACTTCTAGCTAGAAAACCGTGTGACTTCGCTCTCTTTCTCTTTTTTGGTTGGTATGTTTGAGACATTGAATTTAATATACGAATTAACGAATAATGCGAATCTACGAATGACTACGAATAGAATTATGATTTGGTTGTATTATTCGCATACATTCGCATCATTCGTATGTTTACCTATCCACACCATATACACATATTACTAACATATCTTGAGGTTTTTAACAAGTATTATATTTTTTCATTCACTATATAATGTAATTCAATATGGATAACAAAAAACTCTGGGATAGCGTCCTCATCGAAATGGAGTTAACACTCTCTAAACCGAACTTCAACACTTGGTTCAAAGACACATCCATTGTAAAACAAGAGGATGGGGCTGTATATCTCGGAGTTCCAAACACTTTCGTTCAAGATTGGTTGGGTAGTAAGTTTCACAATGCAATTCTAAAGGGCCTCCGAAATATCTCAACCAACATACAATCACTTCATTATGTAATTTCCAAAGTCGGCTCAAAAGATAAGCCTGTTGTAGAAAAAATCACCCAAACAACAAAAGAACTTCCTATCGCTGATGTTTACATAAACAAAGAGGATAACTTGAATCCACGCTATACCTTTGAATCTTTTATTGTTGGACCATTTAACGAGTTCGCTCATGCCGCAAGTCAGGCAATCATAAAAAAGCCTGGAATAGTTTATAACCCTCTGTTTATCTATGGGGGAACAGGACACGGAAAAACACACCTCATACAAGCAGTGGGCAACCATATGAAGAACACTAGTAACAAAAAGGTTTTTTATACGACTTCAGAAAAGTTTTCTCAGGAGTATGTTAATGCTCTACAACTAAACAAACCTAACTTTTTCAAAGAAAAGTACCGAAAGTATGATGTTCTGATTATGGATGATATCCAGTTTTTCTCTGGGAAAATGCAGTTACAAGAACAGTTGTTCCACTTGTTCAACCACCTATACGAAAACAATAAACAAATTATATTTTCATCCGATAAGCACCCTGGACTTATCCAAGACTTGGAGGATAGGCTGAAGTCTAGATTTAGCGCTGGGATGACAGTAGACATACCAACACCAGATAACGAGTCTCGTGCAGCAATCACTAGAACAAAATCAAGCTCAAGCCAGTATCCTCTATCAAAAGATATTGTGGAATACCTAGCTTACTCAGTAACCGGTAATATACGAGAGCTTGAGGGTATTATAAACTCCATCACATGTCAGTCCGAACTTAAAAATAGAGAACTGTCTCTTTCTGAAGTGAAAAATTTTGTAAAAAACAACACAAAACCTAAAAAATTGGTTTCTGCAAAAGAGGTCGTTAAAACTGTTGCAGAATTTTATAACATAGAAGAGCAGTTGATTTACGATAAAACCAGAAAAAAAGAAATCATAAAACCGAGACAAATAATAATGTACATCTTGAGAGAGGATTTCAACATCTCATACCCAGCAATAGGGGAGAAGCTTGGGGGAAGAGATCATACAACTGTTATGCACTCCTGTGAAAAAATAAAAAATGATATGAAAATGGATGATTTACTTATACAAGAAATAAATCAATTAAGGTCTATCTTTGTGTAAAACTTTGTGTATAGTATGTAGATAAGTTAGGTAAAAACAATAAACAGTATGTGGATTGTAATATAAAAGACCTGGTTATACACATATAAAGCACACTTATCCACAGACAAAATACTTATTATAAGGCTTATAATATAAGGATATGAGGATTATCCACATAAAAAACCCTATAATAGTAATAAATCCTTTAAAAAAATAAAATTAGACTACTACTATGAATATAGAATGTATCAAAGATAAGTTGGCTTATGCGATAGGTAAAGCAGAAAGAATTACAGGTAAAAACATAACACTGCCAATATTAAATTGTATTTTACTTGAGGCAAAAAATTCAACTCTTATTATAAAAGCTACAAATTTAGATTTAGGAATAGAAATAAGTATTCCAGTAAAAGTTATTAAACCTGGAAGCATCGCTGTTTCTGGGTCTGTTTTATATAATTTTATTTCAAACATAACCAATGATAAAAATATAAATTTAGAAGTAGTTGAAGGAAACCTAAAAGTTTCTACAAAACACTCACAATCACTCATTAAAGCTTTTCCAGTCGATGATTTTCCAAATATCCCAAAAGTAGTGAGTAATAAACCTTTTACATTTAATGTTGCTGGTTTAATAAAAGGCTTTAAAGCGGTTTTATATAGTTCCTCTGTTTCTACTATCCGTCCAGTTTTAGCTAGTATTTTAGTTGCTTCAGATGAAGATGATGTGGTTTTTGCTGCCACTGACTCATTTAGACTTGCTGAAAAAAGAATAGGAGCCAAAAAACACAAAGAATTCAATCAAATATTAATACCTTTTAAAAATGTTGGAGAAATAATTAGAACGATTGATGATATAAAAGACGATGTTGAGGTTTTTCTAAATGACAACCAAATAGCATTTTCTCACAATGATTTATATATAACATCCAGGGTTATTGATGGTGTTTTTCCTGATTATAAGCAAATTATTCCTAAGGATATAAAAACAGAGGTTGTAGTTTTGAAACAAGATTTAATAAGCGGACTCCGTATTTCCAATATTTTTGCAGATAAGTTTAGTCAGGTTATTTTCCATGTTTCGCCAAAAGACAAGAACTTCAAAATTACAACCAAAAATATGGATGTGGGGGAAAATGTAAACAACCTAGAAGCTGTAGTGAAGGGAGAGGAAATAATAATAAGCTTTAATCATAAGTACATTATAGACTGTTTTCAAGCGATTGATGCAGATAGTATATCTTTAAGTTTTTCTGACAACAATAAACCGATGGTGATAAGAGGGGTTAATGATAAGTCGTTTCTATACCTTGTTATGCCAATGAACAAATAAAATAAATATACGAATATGCGAACAATACAAATATACGAATGGCAACGAATAAAATTTTTAATTCTCTAATTCGTAGTCATTCATATTATTTCTCTATTCGTTAATTAGTATGTTTATCTACTATGTTTAATATTCAAAAATATCTAGAAAGGTTTACTAAAAAACTCAATTCTATAGATTTACACCGAAGACAGATTTTAGAAATCATAGATAAAAATACAGGAATCAAAATAAGTCCGGAGGATGTTGAGTTAAAGGATTGTGTTTTGTTGGTGAAGGCTTCATCTGGAGTAAAAAATAAGCTATTTATATTTAAAACAAGAATTATAGAGGAAATAACACAGTTAACAGGACTTAAGATAGTAGATATTAGATAAACAATTTCTAATTTTCAATTTCTAATTTCTAAACTAAAGCATTTGAATCTGTTTAAAAATTGAAAATTATTCGTAACCCTGGGTTGTTGCCCACTTACGAATGGAGTATTCCCACCTTTCAAACTGAGGATCTGAAGAAGGGTTTGTTGGCGGTGCTCCACGCGGATTGTCTTTGTCTAACCAATATAGAATACTATGGACACCTCCAGACAATACCTCTTGTAGAGAGCTATAAGGCACTCCGCTTTCATTTAAAATGTTTTGGTTTAGGTTTGATACACCTCCTTGCCATTTTCCTCGAAGCACAGGCTTTAATTCATAAGCATCATCCAAGACTGGTTCATTGAAGGACTCATCTGGAACAGTTTTTAGTACTTCATCCATAAACTCTCTCCACATAGGAGCAACTATCAGGCCAGAAACCTTTTTTGCCATCGGAGTGTTGTCGTTGTTTCCGGCCCAAGTACCAACAACCACACTAGGGGTGTAGCCCACAATCCAAGCATCCCTATAGTTGTTGGTAGTTCCCGTTTTCACAGCAACATCTCGTCCAGGGAAATAAATTCTAGAGTTTGCTCCATAAAGTGGTGTTCTGGCAATGTTATCGTTTAGAATATCAGATATTTTTCGAGATACTTCAGCGTCCAAGACTTGTGTTGGTCGAAGTTTAATCTCTTCTAAAACATTCCCGTTCTTGTCCTCCACCTTGAGTATGCTCACATATGGATTTCTAACGCCTTCCGTAGCAAAAACCCCATAAGCCGAAACCATATCTAGAAGTGAAACTTCACCACCTCCCAAAACTAGAGTAAGTCCATAAGTGTTGGAGTTCTGAAGGTTACCTATTCCCATATTCTTCGCAAGGTCTATTGAATCAGAAATGCCGGCTAGATATAGAACTTTTACTGAAGGAACGTTTATAGATTGAGCTAGTGCCTCACGCAGCGTCATAGGGCCTCTAAACTTGTCGTCATAGTTTCCAGGGCCATAACATTTTCCATCTGTCGTTGTTGTAAAGTCGTCTATAGGGCAGTTTGTTGAGAACTGGGTAGGAAGATCAAACACAATAGTTTCAGGTGTGTAGCCTTTTACGAAAGCTTGAGCGTAAGCAAAAGGTTTGAAAGTCGACCCAGGTTGTCTGTGTGCGGTCGTAACATTGAAGTTTCCATCAATTTCCTTATCAAAATAGTCCCTAGATCCCACCATAGTTAGTATCCCTCCAGTCTTCGGATCTATGGCGATAAAAGCGTCGTTTGACCCGTTAAAACTCTTTTGATTTATATCGGCAAATTTCTTTGCAGTAGCCTCGGCTTTTGATTGCAGTTCATAATTTAAGGTTGTTATTATTTTGAGACCACCTTGTTCCAAAACATCTTTCCCGTATTTCTTTTCCAAATAATCTTTCACAAACATCACAAAGTGTGGAGCTTTGATTCCAAAAATAGATTTTTGAATAAATTCAACTTTTTCAGCTAGAGCTTTCGTATATTCTTCTTCAGTTATTTTTCCATCCCTTCGCATTTCTCTTAGCACCACATTTTTTCTTTCATCTAGTTTTACTTTGTTTTTTCCGTATGGGGAAAAATAGGTAGGAGCTTGAGGAAGAGAGGCAAGGTATGCCGCCTCAGATATTGTAACTTCGCTTGCCTTTTTGCCAAAAAAAGTTTGGCTAGCTTCCTCTACTCCATAAATGCTTCCACCATAAGGTATCTCGTTTAAATACATGCTAAATATTTCCTGTTTAGAAATTGCCGTTTCTAGTTTTAAGGAAATCACCAACTCCTTCAGTTTTCTAGTTGGAGTTTTGTCACCTGTAAGAATAGAGTTTTTTACAACCTGTTGAGTTATAGTTGACCCCCCTTGGCTGTAGCTTAAAGACAAAATGTTCACAATAACCGCTCTCAAAACAGAAAGTGGTTTGAAACCTCTATGTGTATAGAATTCCTTATCCTCAATAGATAAGGTAGCATCTTTTATATAAAGAGAAATTTCTTCAAAAGGGACGACAGTCCTTTTTGTTTTTTGGAAAACATCATATAAGAGGATTTTACCCGTATTGTCGTAAATTTTTGTGGATTGGCTGATTTTTCGGTCCCTTACCGCGTCTAGTGAGGGGATTTTGAAGGTGGATACCCAAATAAGCATTATACTAGCCAAGACCATAAAACACGCTAGTAAAAAGACAGCTATATTTCTAATACCGTGCTTGCCTAATTTCTTTTTAAAAAATAAAAGAGCTCTTTTCATCCTTCGTATTCTACCACATTTATGATAATGTAATAGGACTAAAGCTAATAAAATGTTTAACTTTCGAAAGCCAAAAATTATAGTAGATAAAGAGAAAATTGAGGAATTACTGACTCGAGGAGTGGATAAAATTTACCCTACAAAAGAAATGCTGGAAAGTGTCCTTTTGTCTGGAAAAAAGTTAAAGCTATATCAAGGTTTTGATCCGACTGGAGACAAACTTCACTTGGGACACATGGTGGGGCTCCGAAAACACAGACAGTGGCAGGATTTAGGACATGAAGTGATTTTTCTTATAGGTGATGGTACTGGAGAAGCAGGAGATCCTTCAGGGAAGAAAAAAACAAGAGAAAAATTCTTTACTAGCGAAGAATTACGCGCCAATGCAAAAAATTACATCAATCAAGCTTCAAAAATAGTTCGTTTTCACGGACAAAATCCAATTAAGATTTTATATAACGGGGATTGGTTAAACAAACTAACCAAAACTGATATTTTGAATATAGCCCAACATTTTTCAGTTCAACAATTGATTGAGAGAGATATGTTCCAGGATCGTTTAAAAGCAGGAGAGTCTATAAACCTTAGAGAGTTTTTGTATCCTCTTTTACAAGGATACGATTCTGTGGCAATGGATGTGGATTTAGAATTGGGTGGGTCGGATCAAACATTTAATATGCTTGCAGGACGGATGCTTATGAAAGCAATGAAGGGTAAGGAAAAATTTGTTATGACTATGCCCATACTAGCAGATTCTAAGGGAGTAAAAATTGGCAAGAGTGAAGGAAATGTTATTGGGCTAACAGACGAGCCAAACGATCTATTTGGGAAAATTATGTCACTTGGTGATGATTCTATAATTCCAATGTTTACTCTCTTAACAGATATTCCAAACGAAGACATTCAATCTTTTGAAATACAAAAAAATCCAATGGAACTCAAAAAGCATGTGGCTAGAATTATAATTTCTCAATTACATTCTGAAAAATCTGCTGAGACTGCACAAGAAAACTTTGAAAAGATTTTTTCCAAAGGGGGGACACCGGAGGATGTGCTAGAAGTAACGGTTGCAAAAGGCACTTTGTTTGTAGACATCCTTATGGTGGAGCAAATCGTTATATCTAAATCAGAATGGAGAAGGTTGGTTTCTGAAGGAGCTGTTAGCAATATGGAAACAGAAGAAAAAATAACTGATACAGAATTTAAGGTACAAGACGGGGTCTATAAGATAGGCAAGAGGAGATTTATAAAAATAAAAGTTTTGTAGTTTTGAGAATAAACACAAAAAGTTAATTACAACAAGTCAACATCGTCAAACGAATCTTCCGGCAATATCTCCTCTTCCTCCTCAGCCAGGGCATCCACAGAATCGTCTTCTTCTTTTGCCACCTTCCCTTTTTTAGGCACCAAACCTAGGATGGCATCGTCATCCACTTCGTCTTCTGTTTCATCAATCTCTTTTTCTGGGTCTAATGTGTCATCCATAATTTTTTAATTAAATATACGAATTAACGAATAATACCAAGCTACGAATGGCTACGAATGATAGAAAACGGATTGTATTTATTCGTATACATTCGCATTATTCGTTTCATTCGCATATTCGTATTGGAATTTCCATATTTGTACCAGATTGTAATTTTTTTGCAAATTTCTATGTTGGGGATAACTATTTTTTCACTAAAATTGAAAAAAAAATTTTCAATTTTCAATTTTACAATTTCCAAAAAACCCTTTAATTCATTGAAAATTCATTGAAAATTGAGAATTGTAAATTGAAAATTATGTGATAACATGAGCTCATGTTTATAGATGAATTAACACTCAATATATGGGCTGGAAACGGAGGGGACGGCATAGTTTCATGGAAGCATGAGAAGGGTATTGACCATGCAGGTCCTGGGGGAGGAGACGGTGGTAAGGGCGGAAGTGTCTATCTCAAAGGCGTTCACGATATTGGAAGACTGGCCGAGTATAAGTTCATAAAAGATTTTAAAGCTGAAGATGGTCAAAAAGGGAGAGGTAAATGTATGCACGGAAGATCTGGTAAAGATATAACCATTGAGTTGCCTATTGGCACAGTTGTAAAAAATACAGAAACTCTTGAAGAAGTTGAGATCTTGAATGAAGAGACGATATTCTTTTTGAAGGGTGGATGGGGAGGGTATGGAAACGACCACTTCAAAGGACCAACAAACGTTAAGCCTCAAGAGTCTACCAGAGGAAAGCTTGGACAGGGCGGAGAGTTTTTTGTTGAATTAAAACTAGTCGTTGACTTGGGACTTGTCGGTCTACCAAATGCCGGAAAATCAAGTTTACTGAATTCCTTGACTCGGGCCAAAGCAAAAGTTGGAAGTTATCAATTCACTACACTTTCACCAAACCTAGGAGATTTGTATGGTTTCGTTATTGCAGATATACCAGGACTTATAGAAGGGGCTCACGAGGGAAAGGGGTTGGGGCACAAGTTTCTTCGACACATTGCTAGAACCAAAATGCTTCTTCACTGTATTTCTAGTGAAAATGAAAAACCTTTGGCTGTTTACAAAACTATCCGAAAGGAACTTTCACTTTATGATAAAGAACTTTTGAAAAAACCCGAAGTTGTCTTGCTAACAAAAATTGATCTGATTGACGAAAAGACTCTAAAATCACACATTAAACTATTCCAAAAAACCCACGAAAACGTTTTGTCCCTATCTATTATCGATGATGCATCAGTAAAGAATTTAAGCGATTCATTGGTAAAGATTTTAGAAAAACTGTAAAATTATCTACATATGTCAGATTATAAGATAACAGTTGGTCTCGAGATTCACGCTGAACTCAAAACAAAGAGTAAAATGTTTTGTGGATGTAAAAACGATCCAGAAGAAAAGTCTCCAAACGCAAATATCTGTCCAATATGTATGGGTCACCCTGGGACGCTCCCTGTTATAAACAAGGAGGCCATTAAAAAGGTTTTGTCTGTGGGGGTGGCTGTAGGGAGCAAGCTCGCCAACTTTACTGAGTTCGATAGAAAGAACTATTTCTATCCTGATATCCCAAAAGGGTATCAGATAAGTCAGTATAAATACCCTCTAGTTTCTGGGGGCTCTATTGACGGAGTGGATTTAACTCGCATCCATCTTGAAGAAGATACTGCAAGATCGATACATGACAGTGGGGCTAATTCACAATTTCCAATTTCCAATTTCCAATCAAATCTCAATGAGTCAATTTCCAATGAAAATTCAAACATTGAAAATTCAATGAAAATTGCAAAATTGAGAACTGAAAATTCTTTAGTTGACTATAACAGAGCAGGGGTGCCTTTGATGGAATTAGTTACAGAACCTGTAATTCACTCAAGTGTTGATGCTATGAATTTTGCCAGAGAGTTTCAACTACTTCTTCAATATTTAGGAGTATCTGATGCCAACATGGAAAAAGGGGAAATGAGAGTTGAGGTGAATATAAGCGTCAATAAATCCCAAGTTCCAATGTCCAATGACCAATTAGGGACGAAAGTGGAGGTAAAAAATATAAACTCCTTCCGAGCTGCTGGAAAGGCTATTGATTTTGAATTCGAAAGACAAAAATCAATTTTGGAAAAGGGAGAAAAGGTGATCCAGGAAACCCGCGGGTGGGATGAAAACAAAAGTGTGACTTTCAGTCAAAGAGCAAAAGAGTCCGCTCATGACTACAGATATTTCCCTGAACCTGATTTACCAAAGATATTTATTTCAGAAATTCCAGAATTTGATTATGAAACAATAAAAAAATCAATACCAGAACTACCTCAACAAAAGAGAGAAAGGTTCTCAAAAGATTTTGGTCTAAAGAGTTCGGATATCGAGACATACATAAACAATAGGGAAGCGTGTAATTTCTTTGAAACAGTTTCCAAACAATTAATAGCTCAAGGCTCAGAAATTGTTCAGTCTGCATCAAATTACATTACATCAGATATTATCGGACTTTCGAAAGTTGCTGGAAATGAGTTTTCTTTGGGACTTATTGAAGTTGAAAATTTTGTAAGTTTAATAATTATGATTAAAAGTGGCGACTTGTCATCACGTGGAGCAAAGGATGTTTTAAAAATAATGTATGTAGTCGGCGGAAGTCCAGAAGTGATTGCAAAAGAGAAAGGATTGATTCAGAAAAATGATTCAGAAGAGCTTAGAGCAGTTATGCAAGAAATAATCACCACTAACCCCGAGAGTGTTGCGGGCTACAAAGCCGGCAAAGAATCACTCCTTCATTTTTTTGTAGGCCATGGTATGAAGGCGATGAAAGGCGCTGGCAATCCAGAACTGATCCGAAAAATTACTCTTGAGTTATTAAAATAGTCGGTCTGTAAAATAAAAAAATAATTGGTCCAAATAATTGGTCTACCAAAACACCTTCTCCCTCATAGTATGGCGAGGTTAAACCTCGCCATACTTCTAGTTTTTAGATTTCTTTCTCTGGCAGAAGGTATTCATTCTTGAACTCGATCCAGAAGTTAATCATTTTTTGAAAGTCATCCACCTTTTCAAAATACTTTGGAAAGGCAGTAGGGGAGAGGATGACTTTTTCTTTTCTGTCGACTCCGGTAAATTCTGAGTAACTTGAATATGAATAATTTTTCAAAAAGTTTTTTGCTCCAGTGCGGTTTTTGATCCCATCCTCCCTCCATTTAGGTTCAATAAGTTTAACAGGATTCAAGTGAATGTATGCAAAAATATATTTTAAATATTCATCATCGTCTAGATGCTCAGCTTTGAATGTACCTTGAAACAAACTTCCAACCCTATCGTTTTTCTTATTGAAATACATCGTGTAGGCTGTTGTTAGTTTCTGCATAAACAGACTGGTGCCATCCTCAACACATTCGTATAACAAAAGATGAAAGTGATTTGGCATGAGACAGTACGCACCAATGTCTACTAGTTTTTTACCGCGCTTAGTATCAAGCATTTCATTTAAGTACTTACTTCTTATGCGTATTGGTTCAGTAGAGTTGCACAGATAGAGAAGAGCTATAAAACGTTCGTAATCATACCGTGTGTTAAATATTTTTCTTTTCTCAGTACCCCTATTATAAACGTGATAAAATTCATCAATTGAGATTGTGGTTGAACGTGTCATCTGTATATTATAGTTTTTCTTTCTTCATATGGCAAGGTTTAACCTTGCCATAATGTAAGAAGGGTAGAGAGATGAGGGTTGGTTAATAAAATAAACAGCCCTTGACATTTGTCAGAGCTGTTTTATGTTGTTACTCTTCTAGATGCTTCACGATGAGCTTCCTAACATCTTTTTTACTACTTTTTCTTAGTCCAGTGTTGGTCTCAATTTCCATAATTACCTTTTCTAGATCTTCAATTTTGTAAACTCTGTAGTTGTTCATAGGATGCCTATGAGCCTTTAGCTTTCCGCTATTGTCCCAATTACGAAGAGTTAGTGGAGCTACACCAAGAATCTTGGAAGCTTGTTTTATTGTTATATATTGATTTGCAATAGTAGTACATTAATAAAGATTGATAAAGCTATGACTTAATAATACAAAGTTTATATTAGATTAACAATGTTACCTGTTGATAACTTTCAGAATTTAAACTTTAAAATTTAGAAAAAGTTATAGACAAGACATACTATTAGTAAAGAGAAAATTTATAGGCTCTGTATCAAATCCTATATATAATTTGTATCCAATTTAAAAATTCTAAATTGATATTTCAGAAGGGTGAACTCTTCTGAAATATCTTTTGTTATCCCCATATTATTCACAATTTATCCACATTTGAACGCTATAATTTTACTAATGAATTCTGACGCTTACTTTGAAGGGAAGAAATATATTTCAATAAAAGAGGCCAGTAGAATTACCGGCTACTCTAGAGACTACATTGGACAGCTTTGCAGACAAGATAAAATTACATCAAGAAGGATTGATCGTTCCTGGTTTGTTTTAGAGGAATCAGTTTTGTCATACAGAACTACTCCAGATGAAAAAGCACAGGAAACTCAAAATCATTATGAAACAACAACATCTCGTCCAGCCGAGATTTTGAATGTATTGAAAACAAAGGATTCCCATCAACCGAGAAATCCTTTGTTTTCAATACATTCAAAATATTTTAATAGAAAGTATGATAAGGTCGGTCATATATTTCAAGATCAATTCAAGCAGATAACGATAGGGGATAATGAGTATTTAAATTGGTTAACTTGTTATCTTCACCAAAATCCTAAAATAGGAGGAATTGTGAAAAATATAGAAAATTACAAATGGAGTAGTTACCCGGAATTCATTGGGATTAATTCTAATAATATATGTGATAATGAAATCATACTCAGTCAATTTAAAGACATTGCTGAGTTTAAAGATTTCACCAAATCAAGTTATGAGATTTTGAAAGACAAGGCTGAGTTAAAGGACCTAGTTTTTGATTAACTTAGGTAGGACATTTACGAAGGTGCCCCTCGTAAACTTGGGTATGTAACGAGGGCCGTGAATGTGGATGTGTGAATGTGGATGTATAAAAGAAAAATCACATCGGTTAGGATGTGATTTTTCATTTTTGTTGTGTCTATAAGCCGAATTCTGTATCGAGCACCAGAACTGGTGCTCGACGATAAGTATTTATCTGTCGCTCGTGTTACCACGGTGATCAAGCGGCACCCCCAACTGCACCTCGCTTTGCTCGGACAGAATTTCTAATTTCTAATTTTCAGTTTTCAATGAATTAATTCCCCTTTGATACATTGAGAATTGTTTGAAAATTAGAAATTGAAAATTGAAAATTCTGCACTGAACCCAGTGAGGTGCAGTCGGGTACGGCCTTGCATCAAAGTAAGGATTTTGCCGTTTCACTTTTATGTTTCCATAAAATTATTCCATCTGCTTTAACGCAGCGGAATTCTCTGGCTTTCGCCTCGGACGTCACTGCTCGCACCTCTAGGATTACTCCCGACGGGCGTTACCCGCTACTCTTGTTTAGATAAATCTAAACTTGATGTTCGGACTTTCCTCCCTTTAGCTATAAATAGCTAAAGAGCACTTATCCAACATAACAATTCTATTATACCATAAAAATAAATTATTTCAAATTGTAAAACTCTAACGGGGTCAACATTGAATCAGTAAGATAATAACTATATAATATAAGGATATAAAACTAAATAATTTAAAAACAATGCACGAAAATAATACAATAAAAGACGTGACTCACTCAGGGTTACTAAAGAACATTTCCTTCTGGTTACTACTAGTAGTTACTTTCCTTACCCCAATATTTTTTGTTCCAGTGGAGTTTATTTCTACTCAGTTTGGGACAAGTCTCCTTTTTGCATTTGGAGTAATCCTGGCTTTGCTTCTCTATATTGTTTCATCACTTTTCTCGGGTTCAATAGAGATTCCGCACCAAAATAAGTATATTTTGGGATCCTTGATTCTAGTTCCCGTAGTTTATACATTGGCGGGCGTAGCCAATGGATTTTCTAGACTATCTTTCTTTGGTTACACTTTTGATATATCCACCGTTGGATTTATGGTTCTTGGATTTGCTTATTTATTTCTTGTTTCTGTGCTGTTTAGCAATAAACAACACGTGTTTTATTCTTATTTTGCCTTTGTTATATCATCAATAATACTTTCAGTTTTCTTACTCATTCGTATTATCTGGGGAAGTGACCTGTTATCTTTTGGATTGTTTACAAATGTAACAAACACTATGGTGGGCAGTTGGAACAATGTCGGCATTTTCTTTGGGGTAGGAGTCATCCTTTCACTACTTACTTACGAAATGATAAGAGTTAGTAAGTTTATGAAATTAATATTGTCTACTGCGCTGGTTCTTTCACTTTTCTTCCTAGTGCTTGTGAATTTCAGTTTGATTTGGATGATACTGGCTATTTGTTCTTTCCTTTTCATTCTCTACAGTATATATAGCACGGAGCCAGACCATAAGGGAGTTGTGACGTTGAAAAATAGATTGGTAAATACACCAATTTACGCACTTATTGTGTTGATTATCTCTGCATCTTTTGTGGTTTGGGGAAGCACCTTGGGAGCATCACTATCGCAATACTTCAATATTTCAAATGTAGAGGTTCGTCCGACCTTGGCAGTTACTCTCGATATCGCAAAAAACACCATAAACGATCGTCCGCTATTTGGATCAGGTCCGAATACTTTCACTGCTCAATGGTTGACATGGAAGCCTGATGATGTAGTTTCCACTATTTTTTGGAATACTGACTTCACAAACGGAATAGGTCTCATACCAACTTTTGCAGTTACGACGGGGCTTCTTGGGATTCTTTCTTGGCTCTTGTTTCTAGGTTTTTATCTGTATCTTGGAGTTAAGTCTATTTTTGCCAGAACTGATGATAAGTTTATGAAGTATCTACTAACATCTTCATTCTTTGCGTCATTGTATTTATGGATAATGACTTTTGTGTATATTCCAAGTACGGTGGTGTTTATAATCACTCTGTTTTTTACTGGTTTATTTTTTGCATCCATTTACCTATCGGGACTTGTTCCTCTTGAAACTAGAGTTTTCGCAAATAATCCACGCAAGGGCTTTGTGTTTTCATTTGTTCTCGTGGCTTTGTTTGGAGTCAGTTTATCCTTAGGCTACGGCTTGTTTAAGAATTCAAAATCCCTCTTTTATTTTCAGAAAAGTGCTTACGCAATAAATAGTTTGAAAGATATAGCTAAGTCTGAAGAGCAAATTATAAAAGCAATTGACACAGTTCCTGCTGATATTTATTATAGAGCGTTATCAGAAATCGAAGTTATTAAATTAAACCAATTGCTGGCTACCGACCCGAAAACGGTTAAGCAAGAGGAAATTCAAAAACAATTTAGTGACACCCTAACTACTGCAATAAAGGCGGGGATTGCTGCTAAAGATGCAGATGATTCAAACTATTTAAATTGGATTGCATTGGGGCGAGTTTACGAATCAGTTTCAGCAACTGAACTGAAAGTGGAGGGCGCTTATGAAAGTGCACAGTTTGCCTATGCAGAAGCTTTGAAAAGAAATCCAAAAAATCCTGCAATATACATTCTGTTCTCAAGACTTGCAGTTGCTAGAAAGGATCTAAAGGCGGCTCGCAATTATGCTTTTCAAGCTATCCAACTAAAAAAGAATTATCTTGACGCATATTTCCTCTTGTCACAAATAGAAGTAGCTGATAATAATATAAAGGGCGCAATTGATTCTGTAACTGCAGCATCTGTTATTGACCCTACTGATCCGGGCATATTTTTCCAGCTAGGACTTTTGAAATACAACATAAAAGACTACAATGGAGCGATTGTGGCGCTTGAAAAGGCAACAGGTATGACTCCTGACTATGCCAACGCAAAGTATTTTCTAGGATTGTCATACGACGCAGTAGGTAAAAAAACCCAAGCTATTACCGAGTTCGAAAGACTCTTAGTAACGAACCCTGATAGCGCAGAAGTAAAACAGATTCTAGAAAATTTAAGAGCAGGCAAGTCAGCACTTGTGAATGCTGAGGAGACAAAGCCAGAGAAGGGCAAGAGGCTTCCCGTTAAAGAAACAAGATAATAAACAATGGTAAAAAGATTTCTGAACATACTAAACATTGAGATATCCGGCCTTCATCAGGCCGCTTATCTTTTAGGCTTCTTTGCTATATGTTCACAGATCTTGGCACTGTTTAGAGACAGAATCCTGGCTGGACAGTTCGGGGCAGGTAGCACACTAGATTTATATTATTCAGCTTTCAGAATACCTGACATTCTTTTTGTGTCGGTCGCGTCTATTATTTCGATTTCAGTTCTGATTCCGTTTCTCATCGAAAGGTTTGAGAAGAGTGAAGAGGCGGCTAAGGATTTCATAAATACAGTTTTCACTTTTTTCTTTTGCTTGATGATCTTTGTGGGGTTAGTTGCATTTTTTGCTACTCCATATCTAATGAAAGTTTTGTTTCCTGCCTTTGCTGATTCTTCAAGATTTCCTGAACTTGTAATCCTTTCCAGAATACTGCTTCTCTCACCAATATTCTTAGGTCTCTCTAATTTGCTGGCGAGTATAACTCAAATACACAGAAGATTTCTGGTCTACGCGATTTCTCCAGTTGTTTATAACATAGGAATCATTACAGGTATTGTATTTTTATATCCAAAGATGGGTTTGCCGGGACTTGGGTTTGGAGTAGCGTTAGGAGCGCTTTTGCATCTTGGGATACAAGTTCCGTTTATTGCTTCTCAAAGAATGCTACCAAGATTTACGTTTCCAATAAAATGGGGTTCAATAAAAACCATAATCCTCATATCTCTTCCTCGCACCATAACAGTTTCTGCTAATGAAATTGCAAAACTGTTTTTGATTTCTTTTGCTTCTTTTCTTGTGCCAGGGTCAATTTCCGTATTTAGTTTTGCTTTGAATCTTCAATCAGTCCCTTTCAGTATTATTGGTGTGAGTTATTCTCTAGCTGCTTTTCCATCCCTTACTCGTCTTTTTTCAGCAGGGGAGAAAGATAAGTTTTTAGAGCAAATGATAATCTCTGCTCGACATATAATATTTTGGTCCGTGCCTGTCACTATACTTTTCATAGTATTGCGCGCGCAGATAGTGAGAACAATCCTTGGAGCTGGAAAGTTTAATTGGGAAGATACGAGACTCACGGCGGCGGCACTCGCCTTGTTTGTGGTTTCGCTAGTCGCACAAAACCTCGTAGCACTTTTTGTCAGAGCTTACTATTCCCAAGGAAAGACTTGGACGCCACTTGTTATAAACGTATTGTCAGCCGTTCTTATTGTTGTAGGAAGTTTTGGACTGGCCAGACTCTTTGATGACAATATATTTTTCCGTCATTTTATGGAGTCAATCTTGAAAGTATCTGACTTGCCCGGCACAACAATTTTGATGCTTCCTTTTGGATTCTCAATAGGAGTTGTTGTAAACCTTATCATTCATTGGATAGGTTTCAGTAGGGAATACAAAGCATTCTCGCCAGCAGTTTGGAGAACCCTCTTTGAAGTTTTTTCAGCTTCTATCATAATGGGTTTTGTAACCTACCAAGGCTTAGCAGTTCTAGATAAAGTTTTCGATATAAACACTTTGTACGGTATATTCCTCCAAGGATTTTTGGCTGGTATAGCAGGAATTATAGTGGGAATTGTTGTTCTGTATACATTGGGAAGTAAGGAGTTATCTGAAGCAGTTGATACTTTCAGGAAGAAGATATGGCGGGCCAAAATAGTCGTCCCAGACGCCGAGTTAACATAAAACTTCCAAATCTGGCGAATTTCTGCGTTGGAATATAAAAAATTCTCGTCATCTTACAACGAGTAAGACTCCTCACATTTTTTCATTCCGCCTTGAACTTCATCCAGATTGTGAAAGTTTCTAAGGTGACACCGATTAATTTTTATTTGGAATTAACCCTTTTTGTGCTTTAATAAGGCTCATGGAAAACATTCGAAACTTTAGTATCATCGCCCACATAGACCATGGTAAATCTACTTTAGCTGACAGAATGCTTGAGCTAACCGGCACTATAGAAAAACGGAAAATGCAGGAACAGGTCCTTGACTCAATGGAACTTGAACGAGAGAGAGGGATTACTATCAAGATGCAACCTGTGAGGATGGTCTATCGACCAAAATTTCCAATTTCCAATTCTCAATTTCCAATCAATGATTCAGTTTCCAATGAAAATTCTAAATTAAAAATTGAAAATTCAAATTCAGAATACATTCTGAATTTGATAGATACACCGGGGCATATAGATTTTTCATATGAAGTTTCTCGAGCCTTAAAAGCGGTAGAAGGCTCGATTCTTTTGGTTGATTCAACCCAAGGTGTTCAGGCTCAAACGTTGACTACCCTTGGAATGGCGAGGGAAGCAGGACTCACCATCATTCCAGTTTTATCGAAAGTGGATTCTCCTTTAGCTCGAGTAGAGGAGGTAAAAATGGAAGTGATTAAATTACTTGAATGTAGTCCAGAAGATATTTTATACACATCAGGAAAAACTGGTGAAGGTGTTGATGATTTACTTCGTGAAGTTATCAAGAAAGTTCCCGCTCCAAGGATGGTAGAAGGCAACAGCTTCAAGTCTCTAATTTTTGATTTCAAATATTCTACTCACAGAGGAGTTATTGTTTTCGTGCGCGTGATGGAAGGAAAAGTTTCTCGAAATACTCCGCTTGTTTTCAAAATTGCAAAAGAAACATTTAACTCAATCGAAGTAGGCATATTCTCGCCAGGCGAAGTTCCAGTGGAAACTCTCAGTGCGGGAGAAATTGGTTATATTGTAACAGGAATAAAGGAGCCAGGCATCGCCTCTGTTGGAGACACTGTTGGTACTGTTGGTGACAACAGTGTGCCGCTTGAGGGTTATATGCTTCCTCGTCCTGTCGTGTGGGCGTCAATCTACCCAGAGAGTCAGGATGATTTTGTGAGTCTTAAGCAGGCCTTAGGAAAGCTGAAATTGTCTGATTCTTCTTATACATATGAAGAAGAATCATCAGGAGTTTTGGGAAGAGGGTTTCGTTGCGGGTTCCTAGGGATGCTTCACTTAGAAATTATTTCAGAAAGACTTCATCGAGAATTCAATCTAGATCTAGTGGTGACTATGCCGACTATTACTTATGAAGTAGTTTATAAAAGCGGACCAAAGGCGGGACAAATGGAGACTATATATTCGCCTGCACATTTTCCTGATGAAGGATTACTTTCGGAAATACGAGAGCCGTGGGTAAACTGTATTATTATTACGCCAGTAAAGTTTCTAGTTAATTTAATGCCACTTCTTTATGAACATGAGGCAGAACTAGGGGACTCAGAAAACTTTGGAGATGATAGAACGAGACTATTTTTGAAAATGCCACTTCGTGAACTTATGCGAAACTTTTTTGATAAATTGAAAAGTGCATCGAGTGGTTTCGCTTCTATTTCTTATGAGATAGAAGGAATGCGAGATGCTAATGTTGTGAGAATGGATATTCTAGTTGCTGATGAGGTATTGCCCGCGTTCTCTAGAGTTGTATCTAGAAGGATTGTCGAAACAGAAGCGGAAATGATGGTTGAGAAACTTCATGCGCTCCTTCCTCGCCAAATGTTTGTGATGAAGGTTCAGGCAAAAGCGTTGGGTAGAATTATTTCCAGTCGCACAGTTTCAGCTTTCAGTAAAGATGTGACTCAGCATATGTATGGAGGGGACATCACTCGAAAAATGAAACTTCGTGAAAAGCAAAAGAAGGGAAAGAAGAGGATGAAGGCAAGAGGCCGAGGGACTGTCGACATTCCACAGGACGTGTTTTTGAAAATGCTGAGAAATTAAAATCCCTTTCTCCTCATAATGTTTTTGGACAGCCCGTAAATCGCTGGTGCGATTTCTGTAATCTCGGTCCGTCGACCTGCGAACAATCCAAAAACATTATGACTCAACGAGATTTTATAAACTGAGAAATCTGTATGAAGTGAGAGGTGAGGTTGGGGGGTGGGGCCTAACTGCAAGACCTTGAGCATCCTGTAACCAGGATGAGAAAGGTGTACTGCTCCTGTAAGGAGGTGAGATTTTTAATCAAGAATTCACCCGATTTATCTGTTTATCGCAAAATGGGTGAGGCCGATGGCTATAGCATCAAACTCATCATCACTATTTGTTTTGCTTGTCCCGAGCCTGTTCGAGGGAGAATTAACCACGATTAATTTTTTAGTCATATCTATCATTTGTTTCTTTTCACTTCTGCCGTAACCAGTGATAGCGATTTTCACTTGGTTTGGGGTGTATTCAAAAACTTCAAGTCCTAGAGAACTTCCAGTGTAAAGAATTACACCTCTAGCCTCCGCTACGAGCATCGCGGTCTTTTGGTTTCCACTAAAGAAAAGTTTTTCTGTTGCTAATTGCTCTGGTCTAAATTTTTTAATCACTTCTTTTATTCTGTTACCGATAAGGGCCAGACGCTCGTGGTGAGGAAGTTTACTGGACGTTTTAAAACACTCAGAAAAAACTAAGACCTCCTTCCCAAAGGTCTTTCCTTTGGGAAGTTTTTCTATTATGGCGATACCAAGTCTTTCATAGCCGGGATCAATTGAGATTATTTTCATACTTTGATATCTGATTCTACTAACTCCAATTTTAATTCCCTTAGAAAATCTCGCAGAAATTTAGTTCTTCTTTTGGCAATTTTTTTAGCAAATGCTGTATGGATAGTTTTTTCTATCATTAAATAACGCTTATAAAAAAGCCACACACTCGAATGGTCTCCCTCTAAGCCATTTTTACAAAATGGATCTTTAGGATCATACAGCTGACGATTCATTAGTCCACTCGAAGAGCATCCTCTCATAATGGCAATCGTTCCAGTAGATTCAAGTCTATCTGCGTCCTGTAGCACCTTAGACTCTAATAACTTAGGCATTATTCCTTTTGTGAAGGAGCACTCTAATATGCATGTTTTTACTTTATCAATTTTTCCCCTTGGATAACCTTTTATTTTTTTTAAAATTTGTTCAGCCATTTCCGCACTTTCATCAGTCTCATACTTACTTTTCGTGTCATCCTTTCGATAAACAACAGTGTCGTGAAAAAGTGCAGCTGGGATAATAATTTCTAAATCAGCTTTTGCGCTTTTACCGATTTTAACAGCAAGGTTTGTAACTCTTAAAATATGCTGAAAATCATGCAAAGGATCATTTTTCGTTTGTCTTTCTTCTGCTATTTTGTAAAGTTGTTTTTTAATTTTTTCATTCATATTTATTCCGCATTCGTGTAAATGTTCTGTACATCATCATTCTCCTCCAGTTCATCTACAAGTTCTCCAAGTTTCTCTCCATCTTCGTCGGATAGGGGGATTGTTGTTTGAGCTACCCAACCTGCTCCAGGTGTATGCATGAATGCCCAAGTGGCGGAACCAATTCCTGCTAAAACATGGTTATGTTTTCCGAGTATAGCTTTTATCTCCTGCGCTGCTCTATTGTGGTTATCGGTCAAGACATCTATAACCATAGCGCAACCTCCTGGTCCGTATGCTTCATAGACTATGGATTCTATCGCTACTCCACCTTCTGAGAATTTTTTAATTGCTCTTTCAATATTGTCGTTAGGAACATTTGCCGCTCTCGCTCGGTCTATTACAGCTTTGAGACCAGGAGAAGTTATGTCACCACCACACTTCTTTGCTTCGACAGTAATAAGACGAACCATCTTACCAAAAATCTTCGACTTCTGACCGTCAGTTTTTTCTTTTTGCCTCTTGATTTTTGACCATTTATTGTGACCGGACATATTGAGTAGTTATAAAGTTAAAAGTCTATAAAGTTTGTAAACAACCGTGCGCAGCCGAGCAGTGGTCGTATGACCAGTAAAAAACTAAAGCAGGGTAGGGGAATTTAATCCGAGATGCTCATATCCAGAGGTCGTGACAGTTCTGCCACGTGGAGTTCTGTCGAGGAAGCCAAGCTGGATAAGGTAAGGCTCATTGAATTCTTCAATAGTCGCTTGTTCCTCCGATAGTGCTGCAGCTAAGGTATTTAGACCTACTGGGCCTCCTGAGAATTTATTGATAATAGTGTGAAGAATATCTCTGTCAGAAGGTGAGAGGCCAACAGCATCTATTCCAAGGAGCTTCAAGGCTTCATCAACAGAATCTTTTGTTAGATTTGTTTTGTTGACTTGAGCAAAGTCACGACATCTCTTCAAAAAGTAGTTTGCAGTTCTTGGGGTGTATCTACTTCTCTTGGCGATTTCTTTTCCAGCACTGTCTTCCAAATCAATACTTAGTATTTTGGCTGACCTCGATATTATTTTCTGTATTTCATCGTTTGTGTAAAATTCCAACTTGAAAATTCCTCCTGAAAACCTACTGCGAAGAGGTGAGGAGATCATCGCTATTCGAGTAGTAGCGCCAATGAGCGTAAAGGGTGGAAGTTCTAACTGGATAGTTCTAGCAGAGGGGCCCTTGCCAATAATAATATCGAGAGAACCCGATTCCATAGCGGGGTAGAGAACTTCTTCAATGGTTTTGTTTAGTCTATGAATTTCGTCAATAAAAAGAATGTCTCCTGGAGTGAGGTTTGTGAGAATTGATGCTAGGTCCCCAATTTTTTCAATAGCAGGACCACTCGTTACTTTCATTTGAGCATTCATTTCTTTTGAAACTAGATGAGCGAGCGTTGTCTTTCCGAGTCCGGGTGGTCCATAGAAAAGAATGTGTTCAGGGGGGTGGCTTCTTTCTTTTGCAGCAGTCAGGAGTATTTGGAGGTTCTTTTTTATACCACTTTGCCCAATATAGTCTTCCCATCTCGAAGGACGCAGTGTGGTGTCGAGAAAGAGGGCATCCTTTTCCGTACTTTCCAGCTCTCTTTTATTCTCAATTTTCTTCATATATTCAATTATACTACAAATAGGGTTGACCCTAGTAGTAGAGCATAGCTCACTACGGGGTCTAAGGTGTAGTGAGCTATGCTCTACTACACCTTGACAAGAAAAATATTTTATGCTAAACTTTCCACCTAAGGTTAATGCAATTTTCAACGGGGTAAACGACAGATTTTTCCTTATCTTTCTGCTCCAAAATATAAATCTCTAAGCAACTAAGCGTTTACGTTTACGAGTCTTTCTGCGAGGACGTTCTGGTTATTACCTTGTGTAATACACTGGAATTATCCTTTGTAAAATACTTAGCTTTTGGTATCTACTATTAAAAGTGTTGCTTAGAGATTTATGCTTTGGAGCCAAACTTCCATATTTGGCCAATTTCTTCGTTGAAAGACTCTCAAAAATCCTCATCGTATATCTAATACGACTCGTACTTTTTCAAGTCTTTCGCCTTGAACTTGGCTCAAATCTGAAAGTTTGCAAACTGTTTTCTACTTTCAATTATAGGCATAGAATCGCATTCGGCAAGCAAGTTTTACAATAGAACTCAAAGGTTATGCAATGTCTAGAATTGACATTAATATAGCTTCTTCTAGTCAATTTCAATATCAACAACCCTTTGCAACTCCTCGAGAGTGGTTATTCCTTGTAACACTTTCAAAATGCCATCCTGCTTCAAGTTTAAAATATTTTGTGGGACAGCTGCTATTTCTATCTCTCTTTCGCTGGCATTGTTCTTTACTATTTCTTCAATAGCCTTATCCATTTTGATAGCTTCATAAATTCCTAGTCTACCTTTGTATCCTATATTGTTGCATTTGCTACATCCCATTGCTTCCCAAATATGTGTTAGGTCAATTCCATCTAGGTAAGTTTTATCTACGATCGTATTCAAAATTTTATCTATAGTTATCTTGCTTTCGCCCTCGAGAGTTACTTGCTTTTTGCAATCAACACAAAGTTTTCTCACTAGTCTTTGTGCCATGGCCATATTTAATGCAGAAGATATGATTTTTGAGTTTACTCCCAAATCAATTAGTCTAGGGAAAGTGCCGGCCGCTGTGTTGGTGTGAAGGGTTGAGAATACTAGGTGACCTGTGAGGGCTGAGTTAATAGCGATTTCCGCAGTTTCCGAATCGCGGATTTCTCCAATCATAATAACGTCCGGATCTTGCCGGAGCGCAGCACGTAAACCTTCGGCAAAACCATAGTTCTTCTTGTCGTCAGTTTGGGTCTGAACTATTCCAGGCAGGTGGTATTCAATCGGGTTTTCAATGGTAATTATTTTGATATCCGGAGTATGAATTTTGCGCATAAATGCGTAAAGAGCAGTAGTTTTACCAGAGCCGGTGGGACCTGTGTTTAGAATCATACCGTTTGGCTTGGTCATTTCATGCAAGATAATTTTTAGAAGTCTCGGGTGAATTCCCAAATCTTCGAGGGGAACTGCAATCGATTTAGGATTTAGAAGTCGAAGTACTATCGATTCACTGTATGCTCCTGGCAATAGGGAAGTTCTGATTTGAATTTCACTTTCATTTATCTTTATACTGAAACGTCCATCTTGTGCTCCATACATGTTTAACTTCAAGTTTGAAATTAGTTTTATACGAGGTAATAACAGTTTGTAAGTTTCCAAATCAAATTCAATAATTTCTGTTAGCATTCCATCTAGCCTATAACGAAGTCTCACAAAAGTCTCTTCCGGTTCAAGGTGCACGTCGGACGCATTTGTAGCGATTGCTCCTGCCAGAATAATTTCCAAGATTCTGGAGATTCTATAGCTTTTTTTGAGCTGTAGAGTTTCTCCGATAAGGCCTTGAACATCAGGAATAGTGTGAACCTTTGAAAGAAACTCTGTTATTTGATCATTTGAAATATCGATGGCTCCCGATTTTGTTTCTAAGGAATACGACAAGTCCTTATATCTGTTCCACACCTTGTTTAAACTCGCATGAGAAACCATGTATAGTTCTATAGCGTAGCCTTTTTCTTTCAGTCGCTTCACAACCTCATCAGTCTTCGGACTTTGTGGTGCGAGAGCACCTATGCTTAATATTTTGTTCACATCATTAAATACTGCAACTTGTGCCTCACGAGCCTCTAGTTCAGGTATTACACGAAGTGCATCAATATTGATTGGAGTTACTGTGAGATCGAGATAGGGTACTCCGTATTTCAATGAAAGAGTTTGTGCTAAATCCTCCTCCTCTTGTTTACGGAGGTAGTCAATTTTTTTATTTTGTTTGTCTTCGTCAAAGAGAATCATATCTACAAATAATAACATAAACTTTTATAACTTATGCTTTTAAGAGTACGGATATTTTTTTGCTAGAAACCTCCTTACAGGAGCAGTACACCTTTCGCATTTAAGGATGCTCAAGGTTTTACGAAGTGATAATATCACTTCTCACCTCGTGCTCCCTCCGCCCTACCTCGCAAGTCTCTAAAAAGTATAAGTTACAAAAGTTCTAGAAAACTCTTACTTATAGCCATTATTATATCATTGACAAAAGAGTTAAGATGGTGTATGATTGATACTGGAGGTGTCGCCATGAGCGCACTGAAACTGATAGTTGTGGTGGCCTTCGCGATTTTCGTGGTGGCCTGTGCAGGGAAGAGAAAGCCCGAGATCGTCCACCTGACACCGAGTCAGCAGGCCCTTCGTGATTCGCCTGGAGAACAGCGAATCCGAGAAACTGCGGCCTTGCTAGCCGAGGCCAAGCAGGAAGAGGCCGACCACAAGGCGGTCGCGAAACTCGACACGCCGGAGGAGCGTGAGGTTCGCAAAAGCCTGGCTGATGGTAAGAAGCGAACTCGCAAGTCTGAGGCCTTAAGGGCAAGGACTCTCGGGCGAGCACGCATCACAGGGTGTGACCCGGCAACGATGTCGATTCACCCAGATGCTGTCAGTCACCCGACGATCAACTCCTTCGTCAAGGTTAGGGTGACCAACATGGACAGGTTTCCTGTCAATATTTCGGATGCCAAGTTTGGTCCGATTGTTGAAGGACTTTGCCCGGGTGGGAGTATGACGCTCTTCCGGAATCGGTCGCTGGACTCGCCGGACTTCCTCCAGTTCAACTACACTGCGACTGGACGTCTGCCTGACGGGGGTATCGGCATAGCCCAGTCGGAAACCTTCAGTCTTTCGAAGTACGACTGGAGTAGCGGTGGTGGACAGCAGGAACGCAACTGGTTCATCCAACTTTACCGGAGGTAGTCGATTCTCGACGCCTCCATGCACACTGTCGGAAGGAGGTGGGATTCGTCCCACTTCCACCCGGCGGTTTTTTAATTTACCCCCACACCAATTTCACTATCACATGTACTGCATGTAAAAGTTATTCAAATCAAGTTTAAAATATAATAATTATTTAAATTAAGTTAAAATTGGTGTGGGGGTTAGAAAATATGTTATATTTTCAAAATGAAACACACGTCTAGTTCACTTGAAGATACTCAAAAAATTGCAGATGGTTTTGTTGTAAATCTTTCTCCAAAAAACGATAGTGCAGTGGTGGTAGGTTTGTATGGAAACTTGGGAGCTGGCAAAACTGCTTTTACGAAATGCGTCGCGAGTAGTTTGGGAGTTCCGGATTCGATCACCAGTCCGACATTTGTGATAGAAAAAATATACGTACTTAAAAATCAGAAATTTACACATCTTATACATATAGATGCATACCGGTTGGAAAAAGCCGAGGAATTATTGCATTTAGGTTGGAAAGAAATCATCTCTGATCCAAAAAATCTAATATTGATTGAATGGCCAGAAAATGTGGCAGATATCATGCCAGAACATATCAAAATTAGTCTAAACCCCCTAGAAAACCCTAATTCTCGAGAGATAGAGATACTTAATTAAGGGGTGGTATAATGGAGGTAATTTTCAATTATCAATTTTGCAATTTTCAATCAATGTTGCAATTTCCAATTTTGAAAATTAATTCATTGAAAATTCAATGAAAATTGAGAATTGAAAACTGAAAATTTTTTCACATGCCTAAATCAAAACATAAAATCCTCGCATTACTTGATGTACATGCTATTTTGCATAGGGCTTATCATGCGTTGCCGGAGTTCGAATCAAGCAAGGGTGAACCAACAGGAGCTTTGTATGGACTTTGCACACTACTTATAAAACTCGTAAAAGATTTGAAGCCAGATTATATCGTCGCTTGTTACGACTTGGAAGGAGGAACATTTCGACATGATGTCTATGATGGATACAAAGACGGAAGAAAGAAAACAGATGATGCATTAGTTTTGCAACTAGAGAGATCCAAAGATGTTTTCAAGGCGATGGATATTCCTATGTATTCGTCCAGAGGATTTGAGGCAGACGATATGTTGGGAACTATCGTTGAAAAAATGAAGGACGAGAAGGATCTCAATATTTTTATTGCGTCAGGCGACATGGATACGATGCAGCTAATTGTGGGTGATAAGGTTCAGGTTTATACTCTGAAAAAAGGCATAAAAGATACGATTATTTATAATGAGGATGCTGTAAAGGAGAGATTTGGTTTTGGTCCTGAACTATTACCGGATTACAAAGGACTACGAGGAGATCCGTCGGATAACATAATAGGCATTGCAGGAATTGGAGAGAAAACCGCAACAGACCTCATCGTTAACTTCGGTTCGATTGAAGACATATATAAGAAACTGAAAAAGGACGAAAAGGCTTTTGAAAAAGCGGGTATCAAAAAAAGAATAGTGGAACTTCTTAAAGCTGGTGAGGAGGAAGCAAGTTTCTCCAAAATGCTCGCAACTATTAGGAGAGATGCTCCAATACATTTCACTATTCCCGAAAAGGTGTGGAGAGATGATATAGACATGAAGAAGGTTCAGGAGCTGTTCATTGAGTTTGAATTCAGACAACTTGGTGCGAAAATCGCTGAAGTTCTTTCGCTAGAAGTTCCGGAATCTATATTGAAAGAGGAGGACCCAGAAGAGATAAGAGAGGTGGGACTTATGCTTTGGGTAGTTGATTCGAACAAAACCACTCCAGATTTGAATGATATTTTGTCATATACTCGAACAAACACATTGGCGGAAGCCCGGATCAATTTAGAGAAAACAATAAAAGACCAAGGCATTTCCTTTGTGTATGAAGAAATAGAAAAGCCCCTTTTGCCAATCACAAAGAAAATGAATGAGGTTGGCATAAAAGTAGATGTTGAGCGACTAAAAGTGTTGTCCAAAGAGTACCACAAGGAACTAACGTCTCTTGAGAAAAAAATATGGAAGATTGTCGGGGGGGAATTTAATATTAGTTCACCAAAACAACTAGGTGAAATGCTTTTTGTGAAGATGGGATTGAAACCAAAGAATCAGAAGAAAACAGCGAGTGGGGGATTTTCCACCAAAGAGTCAGAATTAGAAAAGCTTCGTGAGGAACATCCTATCGCTTCATTTGTTTTGGAATATAGAGAATTGTCGAAATTACTGGGAACCTATATTGATACTATTCCAACACAAGTGGATAAGGAAAATCGCTTACACTCCGATTTTCTACAAGCAGGTTCTGCCACAGGTAGAATGGCGAGTCAAAATCCGAACTTACAAAACATTCCGAACAAGACTGATTTAGGCAGAGAAATTCGAAAGTCATTTGTCGCCGAAAAGGGTTACAAGCTGGTTTCATTTGATTACTCACAGATGGAGCTCCGAATTGCTGCCTTTCTCTCTGGCGACAAAAAGCTGATTGAGATTTTTAAGGAGGGTCTAGATGTCCACACGGCAGTTGCAAGTGAGGTCTTTGGAGTCCCTATGAGGGAGGTGACCAAGACCATGAGAATAAAAGCCAAGGTTATAAACTTCGGAGTTATGTACGGAATGGGAGTCACAGCCCTACAGAAAAATATTGGAACAAGCCGTGAAGAGGCACAGCAGTTTCTGGACGGTTATTTCAACAAGTTTTCTGGGCTCGCGGAGTATCTTGAAAATGTAAAAAGAGAAACAACGCAAAAAGGTTATACCGAAACTTTTTTCGGAAGAAGAAGATACTTTCCTGATATACATTCGAAACTACCTTTTATGAAAGCGTCAGCTGAGAGAATGGCAATCAATGCGCCTGTCCAAGGGACTGGAGCAGATATTGTGAAGTTAGCTATGATTGAAGTTGATAAGTTTGTTACCAGAAAGAATTTAGAAAAGGATGTTAGACTCCTTCTTCAGGTTCACGATGAATTAGTTTATGAGATCAAAGACAACATCGTGGAGTCAGTAGTTCCAGAGATAAAAAAAATAATGGAGTCAATAGTTGATCCTAAAAAGGCTAGTGGAATTGTGTGTGAGACAAATGCTTCAGTAGGTAATAATTGGGGAGAGATGGAAGAAATAGATTAAAAAACTTCTTTCTCAACATTTATTTTTTGGAGCACGCGATAAATTCCACTGAATTTTCGCTCAGTCTCGCACCAGTGGTCCGAAGTCTCCAAAAAATAAATGATTTCAACGAAGTTTTTTAATCTAGATGAAGATGGTAGAATTGAACTACAACAACTAGATGAGGGTTAGTTAACCAATTACAATGTTATATCTGATATACGGAACAGATACTTATAAATCTAGAGCGAAACTCCATGAGCTTTTGAATATTGCGGAGAAGAAGCGCCCAGGAGCTGAGCTTTTCAAAATAACAACCGAGAACTGGAGTGAGGAGCAGTTTGATGAGCTACTCGTTTCCCAAGGGTTATTTGATCCGCGCTACACCATTGTTCTCGATAATCTTTTTGAAAAAAAAGACTCTAAAAATTTTATAATAGATAGACTAGAAAATCTGGCTATATCTGAGCAGATTTTTATTATGCTTGAAGGGGCAGTAGATGCTCCTAGTTTGAAAAAGATTGAAAAGGTGGCAAAGCAAGTTCAAGTGTTTTCAAAAAGTGAATCAAAAAAACCTAGCTACAACCTCTTTGCCATAACTGACGGACTACTTGGAAAAGACAAGAAGAATTTATGGATTGATTATATTGGATTCTTGGAAAAAGGGGCTGTGCCAGAGGAAATACACGGTATATTTTTTTGGCAGATAAAAAGCATGATTCTTGCAAGTAAGGCAGAGAGTCAATCAGAAACGGGACTTTCGCCGTTTGTTTATAAAAACGCCTTAACTGGATCTAGGAAATACAAGACCGAAGAATTACAAAAATTATCTAGTCAACTTGTGAATATGACCCATAGGGTTAGAAGTGGTGAAGGAGAGCTGTCCATAATCCTTGAGAAGTGGGTTTTAGGGTTGTAAAATATAATATAATTGACACATTTCATGTTTATTGGAAGCCAAGAAACCTGCTGGCTCTGCCACGAGGATGAGATTCGTGTAGTAGTGGCGGCGGAGCCGCCTCCTATACCAAAATAACAGCCCTGATGTTGTCCGCCAAATACCCCGTCAGCTTGCTGCGGGGATTGGACGGAAACCTGTTTTATTGTAATATTGGGCAGGGGAGCTTGAATTGAGCACAAAAGGCAAAGCAAAACGTAAACCACTGACTAACGAAGAGTTGCAAAGAATGGACCAACTCTTAAGGTGTGATTCGGATCTCAGTTTTGATGTAATCGCACTTCGGATGAACTGTAATCGGTCAGTTGTCCAAGGTAGAAACAAGAAAATGGAAATTCGTATTTTCTCACATGGAAGTGAGCCAAAACCAAAAAAACCCATCAAACGTTTTAAGCTGAGATACGAGGATGTGAAAGGAGGTTTTCTCTAATGCAGTCACATGGGTGACTGCATTTTTTCGTCAAAATTAGGTTTCATAGAATAAAGGAATCTTCCGCGAGTAAAAGTTTTTCGTCAAAAACTTTTCTCCGGTCCGCATACCTGTGTACTTAGGGTAAATTCAATTCCGTCGAATTGAATTTTGTAATAAGTTTAGAAAGATTATTGCATTTGTCAGAGGGATTTGAGATGATGCTAGTCTATTGAATATAAGTCTAGTTGGACATTGTACATTTTTCTGGTATATTTTTATAGTTATCATAATATTTTGCGCTCATAGCTCAGCTGGTAGAGCAATTCCCTTTTAAGGAAGAGGTCCCTGGTTCGATCCCAGGTGGGCGCACTAGTCGAAACAAATCCCATCTGCATGGGATTTTTTCGTACTAGTGCGCGACGGAGACATGTTTTTCGAGTACGAAAAACGGCCGAGTCGTGGGCCGAAGGAAATTTCAATTCGACGGAATTGAAATTATCCGAAGTGCACAGGTCTGCGGACCGGAGCGGGTACCAAGTCAAAAGACTTGGTCGCGAGGTCAGAGTCCGAGGAAATTTTTGAGTGACGACGAAAAAATTATCCAGGACACATGTGCCGGCCGTAGTCTCTACAACGGTAAATCAAAAGCCAAGAACCCCGGTCCCGTAAATAATAGTGAAATAAGCACGACATTTACCATTACTTGGAGAATATATTTTTCTCTAGAAATGGAAGTGGTTTTTCTACTTTCCCAAAAATCAAATTTTAAGATTATAAGTGCGACAATTACTGCGATTTGAGTGTATAGTCCTAGAATTAGTAATATTCCAACAATTACATATGCAAAGAGTGACCATTTGTACGGTTTTTTGTATCTTTCCCAACCTAAATATAATAAAAATAAACCACAGGCCAATCGGAGAAGTGCTGGCGCCAAAAGGTTGAAAGTTAGAAGGTCTGGAAATATTGAAAGTGTATTCATGTCTACATTGTACAATTTTTAATTTCAAATTTCAAATCATCATATCTTACGATATATCGTAAGATATGATGATTTGAAATCTATGATATATTCAGGAAATGAAAAAGAAAAGAGAGGTTGTCGTCTTGCTCTATAATATTCGCAGTACCCATAATGTTGGGTCTATTTTCAGAACGAGTGACGCCCTAGGTGTTACAAAGATTTACTTATCGGGCTACACACCTACTCCCACTGATAAGTTCAATAGGCCGAGAAAAGATGTGAGCAAGGTCTCACTAGGGGCTGAAAAAACCATACCTTGGGAATATGTGAAAGACGCAAAAAAGCTAATTAAAAAATTGAAAAATAAAAAAATAGAAATAATAGGAATAGAACAATCAAAAAATTCCGTTGATTATAAAAAGGTAAAAACTGGTAAGCGAGTTTTGTTTGTAGTTGGGAATGAGGTAGAAGGAATAGATAAAGATATTTTATCTTTATGTGACATTGTTGCAGAAATTCCTATGAAAGGCGATAAAGAATCCTTGAATGTTTCTGTTGCTTTTGGAACAGCATTATTTCGAATTCTCGGAGTCTAATTTTTTATTGTATCTACTACTTTGCCTGTGCTGTCATACAAGACTATAGTTTCTTTGGAGTTTTTCCAGAGTCTTTCTGAGCGCTTGAGGTAAACTCTCCATTCTGGCTGGTAGAAGTCCGCATCGCTTTTGTGCACATTTACACAAGATGGATAGTTAATTTTGTCATAGATAAAACTGTAACACTCGGAACTCCAATTTTGAGGAAGCGGTTCAGTCTGTATTCTGCAAGTAGGGAAGTAATCAATATAGTCAAAACACGCATCGTTTATAACGCGTCGGGGTATTGAGGACAGATTTTCGTTTTTAGGTGAAGGACAGATGTTATTTATATAAGGTATAAAAGTTTGGAATTGAGTTAGGTATCCTGAACATTTGTTGGATTTGAAACTAGCTCCGTTCGGAGATGAGCCAGTTACAAGATATAAGGTGTCACCCCCTGTAAGACGGATATCTTCTTCCGAGTTAATAGTCTCCGTGAAGAATAAATATGTGCCTTTCGGAATCGTCACAGAGTTTCCGCTAGCTAGGCTTTTTACTTGCCATCCAGTAACTAGAATGTTTTTGTTGCCACCGCTACTGACTTTTATAGTTAGGTATTCTTGTCCAGGGTCAGTCGATCTACTGCCATAGTTCAAAGTGACATCACCTTTGTAAATCGAGGCGTTTTTATTCTCTTCTGCGGTCTTGATTTGTTTTTGAAGCTCGTCGACTTTTACTTGGGCGTCCCGTATTTGGAACTCTATACTCGCTTTTTTTTGTTCAGGGGTTGGAGCACCAGTTGAGAACAGGCCATTATTTCCAGCTCCCTTGCTCCCACCAAAGAGTCCAATAGCTATAATTCCTAGTAGAATGACTATGCCTTGCATGTCTATATTCTATCACTTTTAGAGCATATTGCAGTAGTGTTACTGTTACAAAACTTATCTTTGGCAATTTGGGCAAAAAATTGTCGTTCGTGTCTGGATAAGGATTTTTTGAAGAGAGGAAGCGCAGCGGGGGCAGTTTTTGCCGGACTTGCCGTAAACTTTGTGTTCCCGAGCATAATTGCCTTGGCTTTCATCCAAGAGACGGTAGGTAGCCACAGAGGAGCCACCTACTTTAATTGCTTTGGATATTATTCTAATAATAGCTTTATGAAGTTTGGTGACTTCATTCAAATTTAGACTTTGGGCAGAACGGGTAGGTAGGATGCCAGCCTCAAAGAGGCTTTCGTCAGTATAAATATTACCAACTCCAACAACCACTTCTTGGCCCATTAGAACGCTTTTAATTTTACTCCTTTTGCTTTTAAGGGATTCAAAAAAATACTTAGCCGTAAAACTTTTATCAAGCGGTTCTTTGCCTAGGTTTTCAAAATGATTTCCTTTTTCAAATTGTTCGACATTTGGGTAATAAAGGGCATAGCCAAACATTCTTGTGTCGTTGTAGTACAGAACCCCATCATTTAATTCAAAGATAATATGAGTGTGCTTATTAGGTAAAACTTTTTCAGAAATTTCTATAGGATGACCACCTATTACACTTTTTTTGTTTTTGCCTTTATATACAAATTGCCCGCTCATCTTAAGGTGAGCTAAAATCATCTTATCGTTACTTAGTTTAAAAATTAAATTTTTCGCCCTCCTTTCTACTGCTATAAATTTCTCTTTAGTGAGACCATTTATAAATTCGCTGACTTTTTTGGAGGATGCAACGCGAGCGTTGCCCTTACCTGAGACAAGTTTAGGTTTATTAATTTTAACTTTTAATATTTTTTGTCCGAGAATATAGCGCTCCAGACCTAGCCTTAGATTTTCAACTTCAGGTAATTCAGGCATAGTTTTAGTTAAACATACGAATATACGAATAATACTAATCTACAAATGTCTACGAATGAATGCTTCTTGATTTTTCTTATTCGTAACCATTCGTATCATTCGTTACATTCGTATATTAGTATCATGATAATTTTTTTAATGCAGACCGAACTTTCTTTTCTGTGGTCTCTCCCTCAGCTTTTTTCAAAGCTTCTCTCGCTTCACGTTCACCGTAACCTAGAGCTTTGAGTGCTTCAATAGCGTCAACATCACCATGCATGGATTCCGTCATGTCAGTACTCAGACCTTCTAGTTTATCTTTGAGTTCAATCACAATTTTTTCAGCGTTCTTTTTTCCTATACCAGAAACTTTTGTAAGGTGACTTGTGTCTCCTGATACAATGGCATGCCTGAGGTTTTGAACGGATGCAATCGAGAGTATTCCCATTGCAGATTTTGGCCCAATACCAGAAACAGAAATAAGTAGTTCAAAGAAATGTAGCTCGTCTTTTGTGTTGAAACCATACAGGTCGAGTGCAGTTTCTCTAACAGCTAAATACGTCCAGAATGCTGTCGAAGCTTGCGCCTTATATGATTTATCGCCGAGGCCAAGCTTCGGCAAAGACAAAAAGGCTGTATTTGTATAGATTTTGTAGCCCACACCTCCTACATCAAGAATCACAGACTTCAAGTCTTGATGCAGTAACGTGCCCTTTAGGTAGCCAATCATGGTTCTATAATACTCTATTTACCCCAGTAGTAGAAGCAAGAAGCTTCACTACGGGGCAGGCAAAATTCCACCTATATTTTTCGGTATTTGATTTATTTCTTGGTTTAATATAGGATACGACACATGCCTATTACAACATCAGCCAAAAAAGCCCTAAGAGGTTCACAAAGAAAGCGAAATTTCAACCTAAATAAGAAGGAGCTTATAAACAAAGCACTGAAGAAAGTGAAGAAACTTATCTCTGAAAAGAAGATGAAGGAAGCTCGTGACTTCATGCCAGAAGTACAAAAAATTCTAGATAAGTCAGTAAAAACTGGTTTACTAAAGCAAAACACAGCATCTAGAAAGAAATCTAGAATCAGTGCGATGATCAAGAAAGCCTAAAATCAAAAACCACTCTCTGGAGTGGTTTTTGATTTAATCCACAACAATTCCCTGTGGCGTCAGCCCGTGGGATAGAGTGAGTCCGAGCGAATCAAGGATTTTGCGAAAGCAAAATCTTTCCCGGATACCTCGTCCCGTGAGGGCGTGAGTGATTCATTTTTATTTTTAATAACTCATCCAGATTAACCAAGCACCCAAGAGAACTCTTTCTGATTGGTTTGGTAAGGAATTGGGCATGCCTTTTGATAAAAAAGCGATGGCTGAACATTTAGCAAAAATTCGACCTTTAGCAGGAAGAATGAAAACTAAAATAAGGCTTGATGGATTAGAAAAAATTAGAATTAGTATTGAAGAGGAAGTATCATCTTATCCACTTAAGTCTAAAGATTTTCAGAAATCTCTTTTAGCAATGCTATATTGGGCCGAAGGTTCAAAACACGAAAGAATAAGTGGATTGAAATTTACTAACACTGATCCAAAGTTAATTGATCTTTTTGCATCTTTATTAAGAAATTGCTATGAAATAAATGAGGCTAGATTTCGTATTTATTTACAGTTACATTATTATCATCCAGTTAAAAAAACAAAACAATTTTGGTCTAATTTATTACATATTCCAGAGGCACAATTTAATGCAACTACAATAAAAAAAAGAAGTCGAAAAAAAAGATTCAGGAAGAATTTTATGGGTATATGTAGTTTGTGCTATTTAAGTAGTGATATTAGAAAGGAGATTTTAGCCATAGGGTACGCTATTCAAAAGCAAATAGGTAATCATGACATTATATGATATCTTAATAAAATAAATATCGCTCCCGTAGTTCAACGGATAGAATGCGAACTTGCGGAGTTTGTGATTGAGGTTCGATTCCTCACGGGAGCACAATTCTAGAAACCAAAATACAACAAAAGTTTTTCGAGTAGAGGTTCGCTATGTTCTTCTTCCTGCAAATACTGAGCGAGCAAGGTTCGAAGTTCCTCAGGATCGATGTCTTCAATAAAAATCACAACATATGGTTTCAAGATAGCCTTGGATTTCAGCAGTACTCTGTGGTGAACTTCACGCGTTTCAACCCAAAAAGATTCTAACTCATGATATGAATATTTTGTTTTACCTACCTGAACGCCGGAGTTACTTATTTCGATTTTTATTTTTTCTGGTCGACGAGAGGCAAAAAGTGAGAGGGTAAAGGATGCGACTATAATAAGCAGTGCGAATATAACGTTATTTAGTATTATTGAAATTAGTGCAATAGAAATAGTAATTATTCCCACAATCCAATACCAATCAGAAGTTTTTTCTGTATGTAGGTATTCGATAGTTTCCCAAGAGAGTTTTTCCATAGGTTAATTCTATCACAACAACTAGTCGTTTCTAGTTGAAGTATAAATACACGCAGCACAGGCTATTAGCGCCAAGTTTTTTACAATATACTGTCCCTCCAAAGTTGGCACAAACATTGAGGTCCACACCTCACCCATAAAGAAGAGGGGGAGTGTCGTGGTAAACATATGAAGAGCAAATAGTCCTACCGCAAATTTTTCCCATTTTGGGATTAGAAATAGTATTCCGATTAGCATCTCAAAGAGTCCAAACAAAATAATAAACGTAGAGAACAGGAAGAATGGCATAGTCATCCCCAGTATTTTTTCAACCATTTCGCTTCCAGGACTCATACCGAGAACTTTGAGAAGTCCAAACCAAAAGTAGACTACTAATAGTGCGAGTCTGGCTAAAAGTAGTGATGGGTTTTTAGTTATCATGAGGCTATTATAGCAAAACAAAAACGCTTGTAACAAGCGTTTTTGTTTTGGCGGAGGAAGTGTATCTCGGTCACAGATAATTTCTTCGCCGACGCTCAGAAATTTCCGCGACCCTGACTCGCGTCCTGTTTTTACTAAAACAGGAGTCGCTCCGTCTTTCGAAT
>SIBV01000025.1 GCA_009694965.1 Candidatus Zambryskiibacteriota bacterium | reverse complement strand
GATTCCATATAATTAAGTAATAAAATGATACGTTATATAGACGAATTAAAAAAAGAGGACTTGAAAGGAAAGAAGGTTTTGCTTAGACTGGATTTGAACGTGCCTCTGAAAGATGGAGAGATAGAAGATACTACTCGACTAGATAGGATTATTCCGACAGTAGACTTTCTGCGAGAAAAAGAAGCTCAGGTGATTATCATTTCACACATAGAGAACAAAGAGAGTGAAAATGAGAGTTTGTATATGGTGTGGAGTTACTTAAACGGTTTTTTCCCTGTTGATTTTTGCCCAACTTTCTTTAGTCCAGAGTCGGTCGAGAAAATTTTGAACTTGAAAGACAAGGGGGTTCTCATGATGGAGAATGTGAGATTTAATCCAGGCGAAAAGCAAAATGACCAAGATTTCGCCAAGAAACTCGCTCAGATGGGGGATATCTATGTAAACGACTCCTTTGCAGTCGATCACCGAAAGCATGCGTCTCTCACTACACTTCCTTATCTTATGCCGCACTACGGCGGGTTACTTCTAAAACAAGAGATAGAAAATTTAAAAAAAGCTTTCAACCCAGAGAATCCCTTCATTTTTATTCAGGGTGGAGCAAAATTCGATACAAAAATTCCTTTGATAAAAAAATATTTACAAAAAGCAGATAAAGTTTTTGTGGGAGGAGCCCTCATGATTAATTTCTTCAAAGAAAAAGGTTTTGAGGTGGGAACTTCACTCTACAGTGAGGGAAATTTTGATTTAAAAGAATTATTAGATAATCCAAAACTTATTTTGCCTGTTGATGTAACTGTAAAAAGTAAGGATGGAAAAGTGTCATTTAAAAAACCTGAAGAAGTCCTGAAAGGGGATTGTATTGTGGATGTCGGTGTGGAAACCCTGGAACAACTCAAAACTATTTTGAAAGGAGCTAAGACAATAATCTGGAATGGTCCTATGGGAAACTACGAAGAAGGATTCAAGGATAAAACTGAAAGCTTTGCAGAAATAATCACAGAGGCAACATCAAATGGCGCTGAGAGTATTGTAGGAGGGGGAGATACATTAGCTTCAATAAATTCACTAGGTCTCGACCACAAGTTTACCTTTATTTCGACAGGTGGAGGAGCAATGCTAGATTTCCTTGTTAATGAAACTCTGCCTGCCCTTCAGGCACTAGAGGACGAACAAAAAGTTGAGAGTTTATAAATCTTTTTCATAACAACTTTTTTAGAAACAGAATATCCGCCTGCTGGCGGATTTCTTCTCTCCTTACAGGAGCAGTACACCTTTCACATTTTGATTACAAAACGTTCAAGGTCTTGCGAAGTGATAACATCACTTCTCACTCATCTCTTCACGGATTCCGCGATGTTCTAAAAAAGTTATTATTCAACGAGACGTTATAAATTCTGAAGAATCTTTTTTAAGTTTCCTTCGAAATCCATTTTATCGACTGAAACTTCTTTGTTTGGAAAGACCCAGATATGTGCGTGTTCGATTTCATCTCCCACTATTTTTGATAATATAAAGTCGGTATCAAAAGCTTTTCTTTGGGCAAGGGCCACTTTTTTTACCACTTCAAAATATTCTCCTGTGTTAGGAGTATCCCATACCCATCGGATGTGAGTTTTCGGAATTACTTGGGTGTGCCCTGGAGATTGAGGATTGATATCCAAGAAAGCGAGGAATTTATCATCCTCATAGACTTTGTAACAAGGTATTTCTCCCTTAACAATTTTGCAAAATATGCAGTTTTCCATAAAAATATTGTATCACATAAGCAATCTCTTTCTCCTCACATCTTTCGAAAAGCAATCTATCTGGGTGTAATCACCCAGCGAACTTCCTTACAGGAACTGTACACCTTTCACATTTTGATTACAAAACGTTCAAGGTCTTGCGAAGTGATAACATCACTTCTCACTCGGCTCGACAGACTACGAAAGGCTTTTCTCAAAATATGAGTCAATGAGATTACTTGTGGTAAAATGTTCATATGTCAAAAAAGTACGCTGTCCGAACTCCCATTCCGAATGAAATTAATGAAACTTTGAAAGAGCATAATGAGCTTGTTCGTTCTCTACTTTACGCGAGAGGAATTGATAACAAATTAGAGGCTGACAAATTCCTTTTTCCAAAATATGATGAGCATTTGCATGACCCGTATCTGCTCAAAGATATGGACAAGGCAGTAAAGAGGATTTTGAAAGCAACAAAAAACGACGAGAAGATTGGAATATTTTCTGACTATGATGCGGATGGGATTCCTGGAGCAGTTGTTCTGCACGATTTTTTCAAAAAGATTGGTTACAATAATTTTGTGAATTATATTCCGCTACGCAACGAAGAAGGTTTTGGTTTGAATGATGAGGCTATTACAAATTTACACGAGCAAGGAGTGAAACTCCTTGTCACTATTGATTGTGGTATCACAGACGTCTCTCAAGTTGATTTAGCAAACAAATACAAAATAGATGTGATTATTACCGATCACCATATTCCAGGAAAGAAACTGCCAAAAGCCTTTGCGATTATTAATCCAAAACAAAAAGGCTGTGAGTATCCTGAGAAGATGCTTTGTGGCTCTGGAGTTATATTCAAAGTTATTCAGGCACTCATTTTAGAAATTAGAAATTGTAAATTAGAAATTGGAGCCACTCTCCAGCTTGGCTGGGAGAAGTGGCTCCTTGATATGGTCGGTCTCGCAACGATGTCTGATATGGTTCCGCTCCTTGGAGAAAATAGAGTTTTTTCTTACTTTGGGATGAAAGTTTTGAACAAGAGTCCTCGAATAGGTCTCATGAAGCTTTTCTCACTTCTCAAAATCAATCAACATACGGCAACAGAAGACGATATTGCTTTTATGATTACTCCACGGATAAATGCCGCATCTCGTATGGGTATTCCACGTGACGCTTTTCAGCTACTTTCCACAACAGATGAAGTTGAGGCAGGAATGCTCGCTGAACACTTGAACGCAAAGAACGATGAAAGAAAAGGGGTCGTGGGAAGTATGGTCAAAGAAATAAAAAAGAAGCTCGACGCAAGGGAGGAGGAGATGAAACATGTTTTTGTTTTTGGAAATCCAGAGTGGAAGCCATCCCTTCTCGGACTTGTGGCAAATAGTTTTAGTGACGAACACAATCGTCCAGTATTTTTTTGGGGGAGAGAAGCAAAAAATAATGACAGCAATGGAAGCAGTGTTATAAAAGGCTCTTGCCGAGCAGGAGGAGAGACCGACGTTGTAGTGCTTATGGAAAAATGCAAAGACGTTTTTATTGATTATGGAGGACACAAAGGTGCAGGAGGTTTTTCACTTTCCCAAGATAATATTCATACACTTGAAGAAAGATTGAATAAAGCCTTTCAAGAATTACAAAGTGATATGTCAAAGACGGTCTTTGACATAGTTTTGGTAGATAAAAAAATGACGCTTGATGATGTAAATTGGAATACCTACAGCTCAGTGGAAAAATTTGCTCCATTTGGATTATCAAATCCAAAACCACTTTTTCTTTTTGAAAATATAAACATTTCAGCTGTTAAACTTTTTGGTAAAGAAAAGAATCATTTGGAACTTAAGTTCAAAAACTCAAAGGGAAAGGATGTCACAGCTATGGCCTTTTTCAAAACAGATAAAAGTTTCAGTATCCCTTTGGAAACAGGGAACACTATAAATCTCATGGCAACTCTCGAAAAATCTGTTTTTCGAAACTTTCCAGAACTTCGCTTGAGAATTGTGGATACATTTTAGTTATTATAAAAACAAAAGTCGTGCTTGGGCGGGCACGACTTCGTTTCATTTGTTGTTAAGATGAGATACACAGGCGTATCTTCCTTCAAAAAGAACTCTCCCACAGTCTTTGCAATTTGTGATGCCCAAAGACTCCAATGTTTCAAGTGGTAAAAATTTCAAACCCAACCACCTAAATATGTAGTCTATAATGGATGTTGCGCTCGGAATACACTTATTCCTTGTTATTCCAGATGGCTCAAACCTGATTGAGGTGAACTTTTTGACCAGATTTTCCAAAGGGATTCCGTTTTGAAGGTGAATGGATACAGAAATAGCTAAAATATCCATCATGGCAGAAATTGTGCTTCCTTCTTTTGAGATTGTTAGAAAAATTTCTCCAGGCATTCCGTCGTCGAAAAGTCCGACGGTGATATAGCCATTTTGACCACCCACCTCAAATTCGTGAGTGATCGCACGCCTTTCTTCTGGCAGTCTTCTTCTTACGGGAACTGCTATTTTTTCCACAATTACCTCCTTCTAATACAGATACTAGCACCCATTAGATTTTTTGAAAATTAAGGCTTTAAGTAAGGCTGTTTTTCAAATGCTTGACAAATAAGTTTAGTTGTGCTATGATTACTAAAGAATAAAAAAAAGACTTGTTGAAGGGGACAAGGTTCAAACCCTTCTGGTAAACGGACCGCCAACTATTAATAAATAAAAGGTCCTAACAAACAATCGCCGCGATAGGAGATGAAACCATGCGTTTATGAATTAGTCGTCGAGCTGGAAGCCTCGGCGCACAAGTAGGCTAAGGGATTCGCAACCCCAGGGAATAGCCGCAAACTAACCCTAATACTTCCAGGGCACCTCACGAGGTGCCCTTCTACTTATCTAAAAAATTAAATACTGATATAATATTTTTAATGAACACAGTAATATTTACCGACGGCTCAGCTCGTGGTAATCCCGGTCCTGGGGGATGGGGGGCAATAATTCTTAATCCAGATACTGCGATAGAACTTGGCGGAAGAGAAGATCACGCGACAAACAATCGCATGGAACTTACGGCCGCAATTTCTGCTTTAGAATCTTCGCCAAATGATAGAGAAATTATTATTTATATTGATTCAGCATATGTCGTCAACGGAATTACTCGTTGGGTAAATGGTTGGATGAGGAATAATTGGAAGACTTCAACAAAAGATGATGTAGTTAATCGTGATTTGTGGGAAAGGTTGGTTGAGGCGGTTGCTCATAAAGTAATTGATTGGAAACTAATAAAAGGTCATGCTGGAACTCCAGGAAACGAAAGATGTGATGTGATTGCAACTTCATTTGCGGACAAGAATCCAGAGTTACTCTTTAATGGCTCTCGTTCAAGATATGGAATCGATATTTCTATTTCAGCAATTCCACCTGCAAAAAAACCAAAATCAAAATCTGCAGCTTATTCATATGTAAGTATGGTTAATGGAAAAATCGAAACTCACAAAACTTGGGAAGAATGCAAAGCGCGAGTCCATGGTGTAAATGCAAAATACAAAAAATCTGTTTCCCCACAAGACGAGGAAGATATAGTCAGAGAATTTACAAATTAAATATACTAATATGCGAATGGAACGAATGATACGAATGATTACGAATAAGAAAGCAGAAATTAATTCATTCGTAGCCATTTGTAAGTTGGTATAATTCGTATATTCGTATGTTAAGCTTTATTTTTGGATTCATATTTGGCATAACAATAGGATCATTTGTTCCGGTTACGGCCGGATTTTTTATTGCATCAATTTTTGTAACAGGAATAATTTATTTTTATAAATATTTTATTCATGAGGATTATAAAAAAATACTAATTATTTGTGCAGTTTTTATGCTAGGAATTACATTCGGAATTGGAAGAATGTGGTATTCGGATTTGTATTCAGAATCGAAGCTAACTAATTATGTTGGGCAGAAAATTTTTGTTGAAGGAATAATAGTTGGAGAGCCAGATGTGCGGGACTCCAATACAAAACTTACAGTCAGACTTTCTAGTATTTTTATCAGTACGATGACCGTTCCAATCAGGGAAAAAATTCTAGTAACAGTTCCACTTTATCCTGAATTTAAGTATGGTGATAAGGTTAGAATGAACGTTTCACTATCAGAGCCAACAGAAATCAATGGGGAAGATGGAAGAACTTTTGATTATCAAGGTTACCTCCGTGCTCGAGGAATATGGTTTACGAGTCGTTACACAATTGTTGAGCTTATCTCGTCAGGTCATGGCAGTCTAGTGAAAAGTGGGTTATTCAAGATCAAAAATGCTTTTGTGAATTCGATAAATAGTGCTCTTCCAGAGCCAGAATCAAATCTTCTTGGAGGACTACTCCTGGGAGCAAAACAAAGTTTGGGAAAAGAGTTGCTCACAGAATTTCAAAAGACTGGAGTTTCGCACATTGTGGTTTTGTCGGGATACAACATTGCGATAGTTGCGGATAGTATAATGAATGTTCTAAAATTCCTGCCAAAGAATCTAGGCTTTGGATTTGGCGCTTTCAGTATTATTTTGTTCATAATTCTTTCTGGAGGGAGCGCATCCGCATGGCGAGCGGGGATAATGGTTCTCGTTGCGTTATTTGCTAAGAAATTTAATCGGGATTACAAAGCGAGTCGAGTTTTGGGTTTCACAATAATACTCATGCTTGCACCGAATCCACTTCTTCTTGCCTTTGATCCGTCATTTCAACTCTCAGTTCTTGCCACGATTGGAATCATATTTGTTTCACCACTTATCTTGCCTTATTTAACAAAAGTGACAGAGCGATGGGGATTGCGAGAAATTATTTCAACCACCATCGCAACCCAAATAACTGTGCTCCCTTTTCTTGTTTATAATATGGGACTTTTTTCTCTAGTTTCACTTCCAGTAAATGTTTTGATTCTTGGAACAATTCCACTCACAATGTTTTTGGGATTTATTACAGGCTTATTTGGACTTGTCTCACTTTATCTTTCTTTCATTCCAGCATTTTTTACTTACATATTTTTGTGGTACCAACTGACAATCATTCACATCGGAGCCAGTGTTCCATTCGGCGCAGTTTCACTTCCAGTATTTTCTCCAATTATTTTAATTTTTATATATTCAGTAATATTTTATTTTTTAAATAAAAGAAAAGCCTGAAATTATTTCAGACTTTTTCTTTTTAAAATTTATTATTTAGATCCTTTATTGAAATTCTCTTCAATTTTACTCCAATTTAGATTTGCAAAGAAATCTTCGATGTATTGTTTTTTGCCACTAGGTTGATAGTCTGCAACATAAGAGTGTTCCCACATGTCTAAAGCTAGTACGAGAGTGCAGTCTTGCAGCTGTCCTAGATGCTGTTCGTCAACCCAAGTCATAAGTAGTCTGTGTTCCTTTCTGTCTAGATAAAGCATTGCCCAGCCAATACCTCGAGTCATTGCGAGTGTTTTGAACTGAGCTAACCACTTATCATATGAACCCCACAAATCTGTAATTGATTTTGCCAGTTCACTTTCAGGATTTAGGGCACTTGCTCCACCACTCAAAGATTCAAAATAAACTTCATGGTTTCTCATTCCATTGTATTCGAATCCAAATCTTCTTTGTACTTCGCCAAG
>SIBV01000024.1 GCA_009694965.1 Candidatus Zambryskiibacteriota bacterium | reverse complement strand
AGTCCTATTCCATAAAAGCTCTGCTCCATGATATCTACCTCTTTTTCTATTATTCTAACTATACTATTAACATTTTTATTAATTGAATCTATTACCAAATCCTCTTCCTTTACGACAATAGTTGTGACTTCTTTTTGACCCGGAAGAGTTATGGTTGCAGGAATAACTGTCTCAATAGTTTTTTCTACTATTCTATTTATATTTCTAGTAACTTCTAGTGGCGCCTCCTGCAGGAGAGACACCGTCATGATTCCTGTTGCTATGGAAGTTACGAAACTTATAAGTAACGTTAGCAATATTATTTGATGCTTATTTAAGTCTTCCATCCGGTAGTAGAAAATGACATCGCTCAAAAGAGCTTATGTGATTTTATAATTATATTTTTGTAATATCGACCTTCGTGTGTTTTTATACATTGTGATTTTTATATAATGTCATTTTCACTACGGGATGAGTCCGGTAGTATACCCCGTAGTGAGCGAACCGTGTACTGAGTAATCTCTAGTACTGCGGTGTGCTCTACTACTGGGTGAAGTTGGTATCATTTAGCGTCATGCGCAATGCCAACTTCTACTACTGGGCCATTTGAGATTATCAATGGTATGAAACCCCAGGGCAAGCCCTGGACCCTTGTTCCGACCCAGGGGTGGGGTTTTTTACCATTGCTACTCCTCGTTCGGACGTTGTGAATGTGATTACACATTCACGCGGTCCTCTCTCGTCGTAGATAATAACACAAATTAACTATTTATCGAAATTATTCGAAAAATACCCCGTCAGCTTGCTGCGGGGATTGATATACTAGTATCGGCGGTGGCCGATTCCCCTACGAACATAAGAGCCCTGGTTCGTGCCGCAACCTTCTCAGCTTGCTGCGAGGATGGACGGCACGACTGCTTTTATTATTTTTTTTAAGGCGATTAGCAGAAAATCTATATCGCTTATTTTGCTCTCCCTCCCCAGAGTAAAACGGAGGCTAGAAAGCTTGCAATCCGCTCTTCCTAGGCTTTCTACAACGTATGATGACGAGTCTTCTTTGAGCGTCTGACAAGATGATGAGTATGAAGCAGAAACTCCTGCCACATCGAGTGCTATCACAGCGAACTCAGCATCTAAGCCGTCAAAACAAATATTTATATTATTTGGCAAGCGATAATCCTGACTTCCGTTTAATTGAGCCTTACTAAAGTTTTTTAAGATTTTTTCAATTCCATAGTCTCTAATTTTTTGGAGCCTAGCGGATTCTGAATCTTTCAAAGAATCTGCAATTTCTAAAGCCTTTGTGAATCCCACAATCCCAGGAACATTTTCTGTTCCGCTACGAAGACCCTTTTCCTGACCACCACCAAAGTGAATAGAGTGAATCTTGGTATTATTTTTTACGAATAACATTCCAAAACCTTTTGGTCCGTACATTTTGATGCCGTCGAGAGTCATCATATCCACTCCAAGTTTTAGAACGTCCAAACTGAGATACAAACTAGCCTGACAAGCGTCTGTGTGAAAATAAGGAAGAGGGGTCGAATTTTTCGCTCTATATTCCTTTATTACTCTGCCAATTTCTCGAATAGGCTGTACGGTCCCTATCTCATTGCTGGCATACGTAATACTGACCAAAACTGTATTACTTTTTAATGAGTTTTGTATAGCTTTATAACTCACAATGCCGGGAGCACCTACGGAAACATACGTCACTTCCCCACCACGTTTTTCTATTTCTTTGAAAACTTCTAGAATTGCTGGATGCTCAATAACTGATGTAACGAAATGCGGTTGGAAAGTTTCGGATTTGTGAGCTTCAAACACACCGAGAAGAGCGAGGTTGTTTCCCTCTGTTCCTCCACTTGTCCAAATAATTTCATTTGACCTACAATTCATGATATCTGCCACTTTTTCTCTGGATTCCTTCACAGCTTCTTTTGCAACCAAGGCCTCGCTATACAAAGCACTTGGGTTCGCAAAAACTTCAGACTGATACTTTTCCATCTGCTTAACAACCTCACGACTGGTAGGAGTAGTGGAGGCGTAATCTAAAAAAATCCTTTTTGGTTTTTGAGTAAAAAACACAGCTTTAATACTATACTCAAAATTCCAAATTTTCAAAGCATGTTCTTATCGGTAGTTCGAAATTGTAATTTTTCAGAGACTGCGGAAGTAATTAGTAATTAAGGACGAAGATGAAGTAAGCCCGAAGCATTGTTTGAGGAGAGGTAATCCTCCCGAGTTTGCGAAAGGGCTACGAGTCTAGGACATTAATTGCTTGATTACTGAGCGAGAGCAAAAATTCAACAGGATTTTATGCGTGCTCTGAAAAATTATTATTGAGAAATTTTTTTGCAAAATCTTAAAAAACGTGATATATTGCTGGAATGCTTTTTGATCCATTAATTATCTCCTATGGCCTTATTGTTGTCGTAATGATGCTTATTGGCTGGATAATAAGACTGGAAATAAAAATCCACAGATTGTTACTAGGAAGGAACTCTAGATCTCTCGAAGACTCAATAGTTGAGGGGCACAGGAATCTTGAAAAATTAAATGAATTTCAAAAGGAAGCCATTCAACACTTTATTAATGTGGAGAAGAGACTGAAGCGCAGTATTCAGGCAGTTGAAACTATAAGATTCAACCCTTTCAGAGGGACTGGCGAAGGTGGCAATCAAAGCTTCTCAACATCCTTCACAAACGAAAATGGCAGTGGAGTAGTGATCTCGAGCCTTTATTCAAGAGACAGAGTCAGTATTTTCTCAAAACCCTTAGAAAAGTTTAGCAGCACGTTTGAACTTACAGAAGAAGAAAAAGAAGTAATAAAAATCTCTAAAAACAACATTCAATAGACCATCATGGACTTAATCAAAAACTACAATGACTACAAAAAACTCAAATTCGACGGAACGCGGACCTATTGTTGTGATAATGGGTCATATTGATCACGGAAAATCAACTCTTCTGCATTATATTAGGAATCAAAGTCCCTCGCTGACTAATTTTAAGGATCAGGCTTTGCCAGATCTTAAGGAAGCCGGGGGCATAACTCAGCACATCTCAGCTTATGAAGTTCTGCACGAAACAAAAGACGGGAAGAAAATAACTATGACTTTTCTCGATACCCCTGGTCATGAGGCATTTGGCGGTATACGCAGAAGAGGTGCAAAAGTGGCTGACGTTGCAATTCTAGTTGTCTCTGCAGAGGATAATGTGAAGCAACAAACGCTCGAGGCTCTAGCCTCTATAATAGACAGCAAAACGCCATATATAGTAGCAATAAACAAGATAGACAAGGCGGGAATAAGTATTGATCGGACCAAACAAAACCTAGGAGAAAACCAAATCTATGTGGAAGGTTTTGGCGGAGATATTCCGGTAGTTCCCCTTTCAGCAAAGACGGGTGTTGGTGTTCCTGAACTTCTCGATATGATTACTCTCGTTGCAGAACTCGAGAACCTAACTGGTGACAAAAGTCTTGATGCAACTGGAATTGTGATAGAAAGTAATCTCGATGTAAAAAAGGGAATCTCCGCAACATGTATTATAAAAAATGGAACTGTCGCAAAAGGGATGTATGTTACTTCTGGAACTTCTACTACTCCTGTACGCATAATGCAGGATTATTTGGGTAAAGACATTGATAGTGCAACATTCTCTAGTCCAATAACAATCATCGGTTGGGATGCCTTACCGCAAGTTGGAGCGACATTCAGAGCATGGAAAACGCGTGAAGAAGCACGCCTGCAGATAGAAACTGAAAAGGCACAACCAACAACAAACAACACTGAGAAAGACACTTCTGTTTGTATAAACAATATTTCAGTTGTAGTAAAGGGTGATACTGGAAGTAGTTTAGAGGCTCTACTTTCTGAAATTAAAAAACTTGATACTGAGAGAATGTGTGTGAAGGTTATTGCATCAGGAATAGGAACTATATCTGAAAGCGATGTGAAGCTGGCAGATGGTAGCGAGAAAGCCATAGTTATCGGGTTCAATACGAAGATCGACTCCCCTGCGAAAAATCTTGCGGAACGAAATGAAATTGAAATAAAAACTTTCGATATTATCTACAAGATGAACGAATGGCTAAAAGAACTTATGGTAGAGAGAACGCCGAAAATACAGGTTTCGGAATCAGTCGGAAAAGCAAAAATTCTAAAACTTTTTAGTAAAGTGAAAGACAAGCAAATACTTGGAGGTAGAGTTGATAACGGATCAATAGTTCTAGGTTCTCAAGTGAAAATTCTGAGACGAGATGTCGAAATCGGCGAAGGAAAAGTGCGAGAACTCCAACAACAAAAAACTCCAAGTCAAGAAGCAAAGATGGGTACAGAGTTCGGCGCGATGATAGTTTCCAACATAGAAATAGCTGTGGGAGATTATATCGAAAGTTTTGTGACCACATTACAATAAAATGGCAAATAGAAACGAAAAAATCAGTGAGATTCTACATGACTTGGGCGCAAGGTTCTTGTCGTTAAATGGAAATGGTTCGTCACTTCTCACTGTGACTCACGTTGAGTTAACACGAGACGGAAAACGTGCTACTATTTTCTTCACGGTATTTCCTGACAAGCATGAGAAAACGGCCTTGGAATTCGCCAAGAGAAAAAGAAGTGAATTCAAGGAGTTTATAAAAGACAACTCAAAACTTGGCAGAATACCGCAGATGGATTTTGGCATAGATAGTGGAGAAAAGAATCGTCAAAAAATTGACGACCTCTTGAATCAATAAATGGCCGTGTGGTGAAGTAGCTAACACAGCGATCTGCAAAATCGCGACTCGCGGGTGCAAATCCCGCCACGGCCTCCCCATAAAGGAATTTTTATGCTAAATTTATTGCAAATGCCCGAGTGGTGGAATTGGTATACACGCAAGACTTAAAATTTTGTGACCGTAAGGTCATGTGGGTTCGATTCCCACCTCGGGCACTAGGTAGTTTTTATAAGTTCAATATTTGCATCCATAGCTCAGCTGGTAGAGCAGATCCCTCTTAAGGATAAGGTCGTAGGTTCGATCCCTACTGGGTGCACAAAAAATAATATTAATTATTTTTTGTGCACCCAGAGCAGACTATGTTATAGTCTGCGTTAGGGATCGAACAGATTCGTGGTTTACGAGCACAGCAGTGCTTGTCACGAATCTGCGTTCTTACTTTCATTAAGCGACGGCGAATTGAAAGTAAGAAAGATCCCTGTTGTGTTTGTTTTCCGTATTGGGCGAGTGGCGTAACTGGTAGCCGCGCCAGTCTTAGGAACTGGTTCCGCAAGGATTGGGAGTTCGAGTCTCCCCTCGCCCACAGCTGAAAATAACCATATTTCTATGGATATTTTTTGTACCACTAAAACTGTTCCTGAACTGTGGTATATTTTAGAAATGCAAACCTTTGAAAACTTAATTGAGACTCTTAATAACCATGAGGATATAGACGCTGTTTTGTTGGTCGGCTCTAGAGCTAGAGGAGAGGAAAAAGTTTATAGTGACATTGACTTGGCAGTAATTTTTAAAGAAAACAAAGAAAAACTATTCTCACTTTTTCAGTATATAGACAATAGACCAGCTGATATTTTTTTCTACGATATAGCTCAGCTTCAAAAGTTACTTACTGATGAGATTATTTCTGCAAATACAATGGATGGGGTTTTGATAAGTTGGCTGGAAAAAGGAAATGTATTATTTGATAAATCTGGAACCCTTACATCTTTTAAGGGAAGCTCTAATGATCTGAAAAAGAAACTTGAGGTTCCAGCAACAGAGGTGAGTAGGTGGGATTCATTAATTAATTCTGCCTATATAACCAATAAAAGGTATTTTGAGTCTAATAATCCTGAGTATCATGAGCTTTTGGAAATAAAACTTCTTCAAGATTTGTATAATATTTTTATGGGATATTTTGAGTTTAGAAATATACCATGGACAGGAGAGAAACAGATGCTTAGGTATTTAAAAGAAAAAGACAGTGAATTTTATAATCTATATAATACTTGTCTCAAAGCCCAATCTCTACAAGAAAAGTTTTCTACTTACTCTATCCTAGTAAAGAAAGTCTTTGATGGAGATTGTGGCATGTGGGATAAAAAAGTAGTAAAGCCATTTATAAAGGGAGCTATGGCTTCGGAAGAAAGAAACCGATTGGTTGAATACTGGAATAATTTAAGTGGATTGCAGTTCTAACGTCGTCCAGTAAGTCACAATGTTTGTATCATTGCTTCCAAACTTTTTATACTCAAACCAATCTCACTTCCCCACTTTCCTAGTTCGGAAAGCCAGCCCTCTTGCCCACCAAATTCAAAACGGCTTTATGCCGTTTTTAATTTGTATCTAAGTGGGTAAGGAGAAAGTCGTGGGGCGACTTTCGTAGGGACTCGAAGACCTGTGATAGTTTTTCGAGGAAAAACAGAACAGGTGTACTGAAACTGTAAGTTTCGAGTCCATTCCGGCACACAAATAAAAAACTACTCAACGAAGAGCTTTTTTCGTTAGGTTGAGGAGCGTTCGAACTGGTATACTTTCTGTATGAAAAAAATTGCCATCGTGACATCAGAGGGAGGAATGTCATGTGCTTACTCCGCTGGTGTCATTTTGGCTCTCGTAGAAAAGTTTAATCTTGTGAATCCGCATGTTGTTGTAGGTAGCTCTGGGAGCACCGGAACTCTCGCATATTATGTTGCAGGTCAATATGAATCCATTAAAAATATCTGGGAAAATTTTATGACCTCAAAGAGATTTATTTCTTTTACGAGATTTAATAAGATCGTGGACATGGATTATTTGGTGGATGATATTTTAAAAAAGTGCGATGTCTTGGATATTGAAAAAATTAAATCGTCAAAAATAAAACTTTTTATCTCCGCTACAAATATTGAAACGGGAAAGCCTGATTATTTTAGTAATCAAGCAGAAGCTGGTGTTTTCGAGGCTCTGCGGGCATCGGGCGCAACGCCTGTTTTTTATAATCGACCAGTGAAAATAAAAGATCGCACATATATCGATGGAGCTATTGGAGCGCCCCTCGCTATAAACGTAGAAAAAGCTAAGCAAGAAGGAGCGGAAGTCATCTTTGTAATCGACAATTCAAATCATAGTTTTGTGTCGAACGTAGTATTAAGAGTATATTCGTTGTTTACTGGTAAGGCTTTACGCGAACAAATACAACGGTATCGTAGAGAAAAGAAATATGAAAGTGACGACAAACAAGTATTAGTCATAAGTCCAAGTATACAGTTGCCTATACATACGCTGGATAATAACCGTGATCATGTTATCAGAACAATTCAGATCGGGTACGATGATGTGGTTCGCAAAAGTGATCAGATCAAGGAACTTTTGTTTATATAGTGTACGGAGAGGTGGGGTAAAATCACTTCACCCAACCACTCAAATTTGGCACATATGGACTGAGGCAAACTTTCATAATTTCAGTTCTAACATCCTCTAGTACTCCGCGGTGTTTGT
>SIBV01000023.1 GCA_009694965.1 Candidatus Zambryskiibacteriota bacterium | reverse complement strand
ATTCCTCATGACATAAAGGTAGATATTTCATCTCTCATTGATTTCGATAGTCAGATTTTGGCACAAGACATTCTATTACCAGCGGGAGTAGAACTAATAGAGCTACCTACTGAGGTTGTGGCATCAGCTGCTCGACCAAAGGAAGAAGAGGTTGAGGAAGTGGCTCCAGTTGATTTGTCTTCTATCGAAGTAGAGAAAAAAGGCAAGAAAGAAGAAGAAGCACCAGAACCAGCTAACTAACCCTATCTGCTTTGTTGCTTGTTTTGTTTTTTCCCGCAGAGTACTAAATGTACACCTTGGTCAAAAACAAAACTGCGCGTCGCGCATCTAAGGTCATTTAACTGATTCTGGCAGAAGCACCGTTACAGGCGGTTTTTTGTTGTAATTTATTGTCACTTTTTACGTCTAGAGTAGGGTATTTATCCAATCGCAGAAGCTTTAATTTTTGTGTATAATAATACTATGTCTAAGAGGTTATTTTTGTTTGTTTTTTTCATATTTCTACTATTCCCGCTCCATGGAAATATGGTTTCTGCATTAACTCAACAAGAACAAGAGGCGCAGTGGCGAGAGGAACTTGATGTGCTAAACCAGGATATTGCTAAGTGGCAATCAATTCTAGCTGGGTCAATGGCCAACACGGCATCGCTCCAACAAGAAGCGGCTGTTTTGAATGCCAAGATAAAATCAGCTCAATCTCAAATAAAAAAAAGAAATATAGCTATAGCTCAGCTTAAAGTAGACATAAAAAAGAAAGTAGCTCATATAGGAGTTTTGGAGGCAAGGATAGACAGGGGTCACGAATCACTGGCACAACTTCTTCGAAAAACAAATGAAATAGATGAGTTCTCACTTCCCGAAGTGATTTTGGGTAATAAAGACATATCCGAATTCTTTTTGGACGTAGATTCTTTTCAAACAATCAAAAAGTCCTTACAGAGTTTATTTGAAGACATAAGACAAAACAAGCAAGCTACAGAGAAAGAAAAAAAGCTTCTAGACAAGAGAAAGGATGAAGAATTGGACACAAAAGCTGCTGTTGAAGCGCAAAAAAGAGAAGTAGAAAAAAACGAAAAAGAAAAACAATACCTTATTGCTGTAAATAAAACTCAAGAAAAATCCTACGCTCAAGTGATAGCTGACAGACAAGCCAAAGCTACGGAAATCAAAGCAAAACTTTTCAGACTGGCTGGAGGTAGTGCTGCCATTCCGTTCGGAACTGCTCTTGCCTTTGCACAAAATGCTTCATCAAAAACTGGAGTGACGCCAGCATTTGTCTTGGCAATTCTGACCCAAGAAAGTAGTTTAGGTTCAAATGTTGGTAAATGTTATCTAACAGATACAACTACTGGTGTCGGCATGAATCCAACAACAGGTAAAACCTTTACAAATTTGATGAAAGCTACGCGAGATGTGGAGCCTTTCTTAGCTATAACCTCAAAGCTAGGTTTTGATGCTTTTAAAACTGTAGTTTCTTGTCCTATTGCTGGGGTTGCTGGGTATGGTGGAGCTATGGGCCCCGCACAGTTTATCGCGTCTACATGGAAGATTTTTGAAAATAGATTAACCGAGACTCTAGGAAGAGATCCGAATCCATGGAATCCTGAGGATGCATTTATGGCTTCAGCCATGTATTTATCTGATTTGGGAGCAAAGACTGGGACTTATAGCGGGGAACTCAGAGCAGCTTGTAAATACTATGGGTGGGGTGGTAGCACTTGTTCATACGGAAGGAGTGTAATGGGACTCAAATCGAAGATTCAGGCGGATATAGACTATCTCTTAGATTACGGCGTCTCTAGAAGGTAAAACCCAGTTTTTTTGCTCACTATCTGTGTTGGAATATCGAAAATTCTCGTTTCCTTACAGGAACAGTACACCTTTCGCATTTTGAAAATGCTCAAGGTCTTGCGAAGTGATAACATCACTTCTCACCTTACAACGAGTAAGGCTTCTCGTATTTTCTCATTCCGCCTTGATATTGAGTAAAAATCCTTGGGTTTAGTAGGAATTTTGTCGCTAAAATAGTATAGTTAGGCATCTGAGATTTTACAATTATGGGAATAACATTCACAAGCCCGCTTTTGTATTTCATACTAATGCCCATTCTCATACTTTTCAGTATGTTTTTGGTAAGTAAATTGGACTTTTACAAGAAGGTGATTGATGGAGAAGATAGAGGTAAGTTTGAATCCTTGGACGGACTAAGAGGATTCCTAGCACTAAACGTATTTTTTCAACACGCAGTTACTACTTATTTTTATTTTCAAAATGGTATTTGGCAGATAGTGCCTGTGAAGTTTTATAGATTTTTGGGAGGGGAGGCAGTAATTTTGTTTTTTATTATGACTAGTTTTTTGTACTGGTCCAAAGCTATCGCACAAAAGGGAGATTTGGATGCAGGGAGCTTATATAGAAGTAGATTCTTGCGTCTTGTCCCGATGTATCTTTTTACCGGGGTCATAATATTTTTCTCAATATTTATTCAATCAGGATTCAACATAGATATCGTACAAACTGCGAAAGATGTTTTGTCTTGGTCCTCACTTGGGCTTGTGACAACTACTACTGTAAATAATATAAGTCTAATCCCTATAAACGCGGGCATTCATTGGACACTTTCTTTTGAGTGGTTCTTTTATTTACTGCTACCAATTCTTGCTATAGCCATAAAAAGAAAGGAGAATCTAATTATGGCACTGCCGATCGCATTCTTTGCTCTGTCTTCTCCAGATAGAGGATATTGGGCAATATTTTTTTTTGGAATTATCGCAGCACACATATATGTCTGGATACCAAAGATGAAGTTTTTCTCAAGGCCAATTTTCTCACTCATTCCTCTTCTTGGAATCGTTTTGGTTTATTATATGAACTACAAGCCTTTTTCTTTTTCTCAGTACGCTGTTTCACTTTTTGTATTTCTAGCTTTCGTCTACGGAGCAGACTTTTTTGGACTACTCAGGACTCGAGTCGTAAAGTTTCTAGGTATTATGAGTTACAGCATTTACCTTGTTCATGGAATAGTCCTATACGCTGTTTTCAACACTTTGGATTATTATTATCCCGTAACACAATTAACCCCAGTTAATTTCTGGCTTTTTGTAACTCTGGCTGGGTTCCTCACTATTTGCGTCTCAGCCCTGACATATAGATACATTGAGCATCCTTTTATATTACGAATCAAGTCAAAGAAACCTGAAACCAATCAAACTACCATTACTGATCAGGTGATGTAAGGTTATGTTGCGGTCATGCGACCACCGCTCGGCTTCGCACGGTTGCATAAAAAGCCTATTTTTGTTAGTCTAGTGAGGCAATGAAAAAAGACATACATCCAAAAGATTACCGAAAAGTATTATTTATAGACAACTCAAACGGATCTGAGTTTATTATCGCGTCTGCGGTAGCTTCAAAAGAAAAAGGAAAGGCAAAGAAAGATGGTGTTGAGTACCCAATTTTCAGACTTGAAGTATCGAGCGCTTCACATCCTTTCTATACAGGAAACGAGAAATCTCTAGACACAGCAGGACGGGCAGAAAAGTTTAAAGCACGAGTCGCGAAAGCGAAGGCAAAATCAGCAAAGTAACGAAGTCTCTTTTTCCTAATGTCCCTCGAAGGGCACGCGATAAATTCTACTGAATTTTCGCTCGGTCTCCCGCCAGGCGGTCCGAAGTCCCTTCTCGAGACATGAGTCAACGAGACTTTTTTGTTATACTGTATTCATAATTCTTACTTCTATATTCTATTCCCATGGACCTAGAAAAATACACACAAAATCAAAAGACTTCATACTTAGTTGAGCTATACAAAAAGCTATTAGATGAAGAGTTCGCCACGGAAGATATGATCAAGCACGACCCTAGTCTTGCTGAATTGGCGCACTCAGAGTTGGAATCGCTGAAGGAACAGAAGAACGCCATAATGAAACAAATGGAAGAGATATTGAAAGAAGATGAAGTCGCAGAGGAATTTCCAAATGAAATTATTCTCGAAGTTCGTGCAGGGGCCGGAGGAGAAGAAGCATCACTTTTTGCAGAAGAGTTGGCACATATGTACTCTCGATATGCCGAAAATCAGGGTTGGGGGGTAACTGTGATTGATGAGTCACGCAGTGCCGTTGGAGGTTACAAAGAAGCCTCGTTTGAGATACGAGGAAAGGATGTTTATAAACAACTTCGCTACGAGACTGGGGTGCACAGAGTTCAGAGAGTTCCAGCAACGGAGAAGATGGGAAGAGTACACACATCCACAGCAACGGTTGCAGTTCTTCCTGTGAGAAAGAAAACAAACATAGTGATTGCTCCAACAGATTTGGAAATAGAAACCTCCCGTTCAGGTGGAGCGGGAGGACAGAACGTGAACAAGGTGGAAACAGCGGTGAGAATCATTCACAAGCCTACAGGAATTGATGTGCGTTCAACTTCCCAAAGAAGTCAGTTAAAAAACAAAGAAATGGCCATGAGTATTCTCATTGCAAAACTTCAAGCAAAGAAAGATGAAGAAGAAGACTCCAAACACTCTGCAAACAGAAAGTCACAGATAGGTACAGCAGACCGCTCAGAAAAAATCAGAACCTACAACATTCTTCAGGACCGTATTACAGACCACAGAATCAAACAATCATGGCACAATATTGAGAAAATCCAAGCCGGAGGAATTGAAGGAATTCTGGAAGCCATGGCGAACTTTAGTGGACAAGAGGTGGAAGGTGAGGAGTGATGTTATCACTCCGCAAGACCTTGCCTGATTTTTTCAGAATGGAATGAAAGAAAAAATCGACAAGGTGTACAGTTCCTGTAAGGAAGAGAGGAAGAATAACATTTGTTCTAGGCTTAGCCTAGAACAAATGTTATTGTAATCTTTGCACAGAGCTGTATTAAGTAGAAATGTGGTTGATTTAATCATACTAGTTATTTGCTATCGCTAGAATATGGTAGGATTTTGCCGTTAACAGATTAGTAATAAAATGGTTGCACTAACTATGGGTTTCTGGTAGGATGATTCTCACATATGTCAAAAGCAAATAATTCAGTTGTAGATTCAAATAAGGATAACGGCGTGGTAGACGCTATGTTTTCTGCAGGTAGCCACTTCGGTTTCATCAAATCAAGACGACATCCTTCAACAAAACCTTTTATTTTCGGTGTAAAGAATAAGATTGAGATTTTCGACCTTGAGAAGACAAGTGGATCTCTAACTACTGCATTGGACTTTGTAGAGACACTTGGAATGCGAAATGCAAAAATCCTATTTGTTAGTGGCAAGAATGAAGCAAAACAAGCCATCACTTCTACAGCAGAGGGGATCAACATGCCATATGTAGCAGGACGATTTATCGGGGGCTCGCTTACAAACTTTCCAGAAATTCGAAAGAGAGTAGATAAACTAGAAACACTCGTATCACAAAAGGAGAAAGGAGAGCTCGTAAAATATACAAAGAAAGAGAGACTTTTGATTGATCGTGAGATCGACAAGCTTCGAGAGTTCTTTTTCGGACTTTCTGTTATGAAGAATTTACCACAAGCTCTTTTTGTGGTGGACGCAAAGAAGGAGTTTATAGCGGTGAAAGAAGCAAGGATGATGGGAATTCCAGTTGTGGCCCTTTGTGGAACTGACAACAACCTAAACGAGGTAGAGTTCCCAATCCCTGGAAACGATGCATCAAAAGCAAGTATTGAATTTTTCTTGAAAAAAATCTCTGAGTCTTACAAAGCTGGACAGTTGAAGCAGCCAACTACACCAGCGCCAGCACCTACTGTATAATATTGTGTCAGGAAACCTGTCCCGTTAGAGTTAGACGGGATTTTGTCACTAATAACAGTTCACTTTATATAATTTAAATTTGAAAATAAATAAAAAAATGACTGAAAACTCTAATGGGATAACAACAGAACTAGTTAAACAATTACGAGACAAGACAGGCATCTCTGTGATGCAATGTAAGAAAGCCCTAGAAGAAACTCTGGGCGATATGGACAAGGCGGTAGCTCTTCTTGCAGAGAGGAGTGCGGCTATTGCCGACAAAAAGGGTGAAAGAGCCCTCAATGCAGGCATTGTGTCAACCTATGTACACGCTACCGGAACTGTAGGAACAATGGTAGAATTACTATGTGAGACAGACTTCGTTGCAAAGAACGAGGAGTTCAAAGCTTTGGCCCGCGATATCGCTATGCACATAACGGCAGCAAATCCACTATTCTTGAAATCTGATGAAGCAGGAGCAGACGCTATGCCAGAAGGAGTATTATTAAATCAACCGTTTATAAAGAACCCTGAGGTTACAATAACTAATCTAGTTCAGAGTGCCGTACAAAAGTTTGGCGAAAATATAGAGATCTCACGTTTTGTTCGATACTCTGTTTCTCAATAAATAACATATGTCTATAATATTATTTTTAGTGTCCATGTTTATTATAGGCGGACTTATATTTTCTAAGGTTTTCGAAGTGAAAGTAAAGAAGATACATTTCATTTCTAATACTTTTGCGAAGGGTGATGAGCAAATCCACAAGCTGATTGAGCTTGGGATTTACAAATATAACCGATACCGAAAGATTTCAAATATTTTCGTATTTGAGTTTCTTCCGTCGTACCTGTACGAGGTACTTGTGAAGTCAAAAGATTTTGTAGCGAAAAAGTACTATAGTGCAGGAAATAGTTTTCGAGGCAGAAGAGTTTTGAAAAGTAATGGATCGGTATCGTTCTTTTTGGAGAGACTGTCAGAAGGAAAATCAACCATTGAAAAAAAGTTCTAAGGATGTTAGATTGTATAAGTTAATTTTTCATTTTTTAAAGATGCCGGGGTAGCTCAGTTGGTAGAGCATTCGATTTGTAATCGAAATGTCGCAGGTTCAAACCCTGTCCCCGGCTCCGCAATAAGAATGAAAGGTTTTTTGGCGGGATTTTGGCGGGCAGAGCGAAGCTCTGCCCAAGGATTTAAGCCATTTCCGACCGTTTCGCGGTTTTTTAGGGTGAGGTTCGAGCCGAAGATTTTTTGGAGGGAGATTTTTTTGAAATTCGGTGGGGTTTGGGTTGGGAGTTCCGCGCGCAGGAAGGGTCTGGGGAGGAATGCGCGTGATGTTTTTGAACACTTGATTTGTAGATATGTTCTGTTAGAATACGGATATGTCACTTGAGACAAGGATAGCTGAAGAATCTACAGAAGCTGGGCCAGAAGATCTTCTAGACAAGAAGCTCTTTGAAACTGGAATAATGGAGTTTGAGTCAAAGGTTCAGGATCTTCAGGGTGAATTAGTTCTTGCACAAGGAAAGCTTGTTGAATTTCAACTCTTAGATCAGTCTGATCTAGAAAAACAAACTCAGGACAAAATTAAGGAATTAGAAAAACTCCTTGCAGAAGGTAAGGATCAGTTAGTGACTTTGTATGTTAATTTAATTCCAACATTACGAAATGAGAAGTTATTATTATCTCACCTAAAACAGCAAATAATTCAGAAAAAATTACTAAGTAAAGAACAGAGAATGACCATTTTAGATGTTATAGGAAATAGAAGTTAGGTAATTTTATGCCAAATTTTGAACAACCACAGTCACCAACACCAGAAAGAGAGCCTAAAATTTTCTTCTGTCAAGATTGCAAGAATGAGATTAAGAAAGCGGGTGGTTTTTTCTCAATACAAGTAATAGGAACTTGTGAAAAGTGTGGTGGCATGACTTCAACAAAATCGTTGAAGATTTGCCGAAAATGTGCTAAAGAAATGCATATTTGCCAGAATTGTGTCAAACCACTTGAGCAATCTGAAGAATATGGTCATTAGTATTTATTATTAATAAGTTAATTAATTTTATAAAAATATGAATGAAGAAGCACCAAAATTTGAAGCTAGTAAAGAAGGAGATTCCAAGCCTGAAATAATCGCTGAGTGGACAAATCCAGATTTAGATAAACTTGAGCAAGCTGGTTTCTCAGCAGATGATAGTGTAAAAATAATGCATGAAGTTCGTCTTTGGGTTGAGAAGCGGATTACTCCAGAGGTTGTAACTGAACCCGATGGTTCTAGCTGGGAAAAATATTTTCACCACCTACAAAGTCTAGAAGAGACAAATGAAAACGAAATTACTCTAGTGGTGCATCACACCAAATCACCTGAAGATCCAACACCACTAAAGAAATGGGAGATAAAATTGAGAAAAGTTGATAGTAAATGGGAAGGTGGTCCAAAAGTGTGGGAAGTCGAAAAAGGAACAGCATTGTAGATTATTTTAAAAAATATGAAATTCGAAAAAGCACCAGAATTAAAGGATGAACAAGAAATTTCTCAGGAGTCAAACCCCGAGCAGTCTGGGAATGAAAAACACGCAGAAAAAATACAAGACACTCATTTCTTAGAATTATATAATGAAGGAGTAGCTGCTTAATTATCTATATATTCTCTTAAGAAAGTCATCAACTTCCTCGTCAGTATATCCGAGTAGTTTACCTATCTCACGATGATATTTTTCATCTTCTGGTCCGGTTGGGGGAGCAGAAACTTCGTCACCAATTTTTGCTTTTGATTCCTCAGTGATATAGTTTTCCATCATACGTTTCATTCTGTGTGCATTAAATTCTTGATCTGGTTGATAGTAAATGTAATCTGCTTGAATCCTTTTTTCTACAACTACTCTGTGGCCATTTCTGATTTCCAATGTCACAACAGGCAGTTCCATTTTTAAATACGGTAAATCTGTCTTGATTAGTGTTGTACTAGTAGCTATAGGTTTAATTCCTTTTTCCACAGCTCTAACTTGCTCTTCGTCTGAAAGTCTGGACAGTCTATTCTCACTACTTCTAGAGCCTTGTTCAAATCTATTCATAAGTAAATTTACGATAAACTAATTTGGTAATTTTTTAGGTTCTACTATGTCGCCATCTTCTCTTTTTATTTCTTCTACTTCTTTTCTCTGGTCAATATAATCTACAGCCTTCAACATTATGGCACCATTATCATGTAATAATTTTATGAATCTTTCACCATCTCTAATACTTTTTTCACACATAGTGATAAGCTCTCTTAAGTGTATGACCTGTCCATCCTTGTCCTCGAGCACTGCTCTTCTATCTTCTGGGTTTACAACATTGCCAGATAATATTGCGTCAATTCTTTCTTGAAATTTTATCATTTTTCCTTGCCAAAATTTATTTTGAGCTTCAGT
>SIBV01000022.1 GCA_009694965.1 Candidatus Zambryskiibacteriota bacterium | reverse complement strand
CCTCCTCGGTCATTTCCTCTGTCAAATCCTCCAGTTCTAGGTGCTCTAGGTTCCATAGGTCGAGCTTCATTAACTGTAAGCTTTCGTCCATCTAGTTCCTGACCATTCCACTTTTCAATAGCCTTGTCCGCATCAGCGTCATTAGCCATTTCAACGAAACCGAATCCTTTTGATCGGCCTGTCATTTTATCCATAATAATTGTTGCAGAAAGTACTTCTCCAACTTGTGCGAAAGCATCCTTTAATCCACTGTCATTAGTAGAATATGAAATACCTCCAACATATAGCTTCTTTGCCATTATATTTATCTTCGTCGTTATTTTAAACTGTAAGGTGACGAACTCTCTCCTTTTTCTAACTTTCAAAAATGAAAATGCGAAAACCTCTGAGAAACTTACATTGAGACTATTATAGCACCCTTCGTTCCTAAAAGTCAATGGGGTAGTAGAAAATGACTTTACACTAAAGGTGCAAGAAATCTGAAGTCATTTTCACTACGCCATTGAACCCCGTAGTGAGCTTTGCTCTACTACTGGGTCAAGGTCTAGTTAGCCATCACTGTTTTCATGATTACAGGGCTAACAGGCTTGTCTCCTGGCCCAGTTTTCACATTAGCAATCTTATCCACAACATCTTGGCCCGATACAACTTTGCCGAATATAGTGTAATTATTCGGAAGCGGGTAATCCTCTGTCATTATGAAAAACTGGCTACCGTTTGTATTTGGTCCCGAGTTCGCCATAGCTACAACCCCTTTTTTGTAACCTGCTTTATAAGAAGCTGTATTGGGGTTCAGTTCATCTGCAAATTTGTAACCTGGGCCACCCATTCCAGTTCCTTGAGGATCCCCTCCCTGAATCATAAAGCCCGGTATTACTCTGTGAAAAATAAGTCCGTTGTAGAAACCTTTGTTCGCAAGGGTCGTAAAGTTCTCAACAGTCTTCGGAGCATCAGAGTTATATGTTTCAAAAACTATTTTTCCATAATTTGTTTCTATAGTTATCATCTTGGTTTTTTTGGTTATATTTATAGTAGGCACTGGTTCAGAGGTAGTTGCAACTGGTGTTACTAAAGTAGTCGTAGTCGCTACTTCATTATTTGAATACAAATTCGTCTTCACAATAACTTCTGGTGACTTTTTGGAATCGTTAAATAAGTAAATTCCGCCACCCACTAATACCGCAATTGTAATAATACTAAAAATTATATTTTTCATCCCGTTAGAGGTACTAGTAGCTTTTAATTAGGTACTAAAGTTAAATAATAATATCTTTCTAAGCCCATTAGATCAGAATAAACTGAAACCTCTAACGGGATTCATCCACCTATTATTTACTAAATCTCTTCGCATGTCCATCACCCTTAAATTTTCTTTAATAACCTAAAATCCAGCCAATGGTTCTGGTGATTTGTTTGTATTCCTTCTAATAAAATTCTTTATTTGATCTTCATTATAGACATCTAACTTTTCCAACCTGCCCCAAGAAGCTAGTGTGATAGGAGAATCGTTCAGAGCTCGTGGAGTGACCACAACGCTTCGCGGAAATCTTTTTCCAAGAGCTTCTAATTTGGATTTCACTTCCTCATCTCCTGGTTTATATGAAATCCAAATACCTCCATGCTCAAGATTGTGAATTAGTTGCTCATCTGGTAGTTCTTCTTGATAGACACCCCATTCGGCAGGTTTTACATAGTGTGGTCCAGAAGTTGGAGGGTTAGAATTATATGCAATGTGTTCTGCATCAATATTAATGTGCTCTTGTCCTAGAATAGTAAACTCTGAGCCCGGTCTTGGTTTTGGTGGTCTTGTTGATATATAAGTCACCCCTGCTAAGATGGCAACGATTACAATGGACCATAATATTTTTTTCATTTTAGATCGAAAATGAGCTTTTTCTTTTCTTGACTCTTTTTCATCTTTTTTAATTGTATTTTCTTCCATATTTTATTTATTATTTTATAATTTTATATTTTACAAACCAAAGGATCTTTTATTTTTTTAGCTGTCATATAGATTGCTATCGCAATTAGCATGACTCCAACAATACCGAATTCACTTCCTCCAAGCGGTAGAAACGTTAATACACCAGCACCACCAAAAAGAATTACACTTGTCAAAATAAATGAACCACAGGCGGCACAACCGACCCCCAAAATTCCACTCATAAATCCAAGAAAACCTACACCAACTCCACTCTGTCCAACTTCTTTTATTCTATGCTTTAGAAAGTAAGTTGTGATTGAAATATATATTCCAAATAGAATTGCAATCAAAAGCGTATATGTTGCTGAAAGAAAAGTAAAATTGGTAGTAATTGAACCCAATAAACTAACTGGTAACTTAACTTTACTTACAAAAGACACGTCTGTTGAGGTAAAGACGTCAACAATCAGTCGAATGTTTGGAAGCCACACAAAAATTGTAAACACCGCAAGGCTTACTACAACCGTAAGTATTACATATGACATTTTTCCATACACTTTTTGTAAAGCCTGAATTAACATGTTTATTTTTCTTGAAGTGCAAGGTCAATTAACTGATTAATCACACTAACGGGTTGAGCGCCTGAGAGTGGGTACTTCTTTCCGTTTGGACCCACTATTATACTCCACGGTGTACCCTGTCCGCCGGTAGCCATTGCATTATCTAAATCATCCTGAATGTGTTGGTCGTATTTTCCGCTCGAAAGACACGTGTTGAATTTACTTACATTGAGTCCAACATATTGGGCAATCTTTGGAAGCTCAGCTGAATCAAGACCATTGTTTGAAGGAGTGACCTCATATAAACGATCGGCGTATTGCCAAAATTTATCATTACCTCCCTGCTCGTTTGCACATTCAAAAGCTGTTGCCTCGTTTCTGGCTTTAATTGGGTGAAGTTGATCTAGTGGAAAATGTCTATATACCCATGCCACTTTTCCGTCCTTTCCATATTCCTCCATAACCTGCTTCATTATGTTGTGAAATCTCTTGCAGAAAGGACATTCGGTATCAGAATATTCTACAATTTTGACTGGAGCATTTGGGTCCCCTCGTATATGGTCCTCTTTTGTTATAGGCATCATTTGATCTAGATCTCCCTTGTTTTCCACAACAGCTTTTTCCGGCGTAAGAGCCAAATTATTATTTGTATTCTTATTACTGAAAATTACAGCCCCACCTATCATAACCCCGGCTATTACAATCGCGATAGGGATAGCTAAATTATTCTTATGATTTTTATGTGTATGTTCTTCCATTTTTATGTAATATTAAATAAACTTTATATTAAAATTATACATCCCCATAGAGCAGAGTCCAGTCAATTTACTGCCAGTACTTTGTGCAGAAACCTCTATAAGAGTTTCTCCAGATGGGGGTAAATTATTGCTATATCCAATTGAAGGAATATTCAAGGCTTAAATCTTTGGCAATATGCTCTAGTTCTTTATCGCCAAAATCACCAGTCACTTCCACTGTATGTTTTGTAAGAAATGATTTGGCACTCGTGATTTCAGGCAAATCTATTAGCTCACTTTCTGTAAGCACTACGCAAGCTGGACAATGCATGCCATTTACATGGAAGGTGTATTTTTTTAGCATTAATTGTCTAGAATGTAGTCTTAAATAATCTCACCTTTTTTTTCGAGCTTCATATGATGCATGGTAGCAAGCTGCATCCAAATAGCAATCAGAACAAGTATAGCTGCATCAATAAAAAGATGCGTCTGTGTAAACCCAAACATCATACCATTTTCTCCTGCAAGCCAAGCGCTCAAAAGAGCAATAACTCCGACCCATCCCACAACAGCACCTAGAACATGAAATAATTTTGATAGTTTCATAATAAATTTTTTTTTAATTAAATTATAATTTTGAATTCTTGTGATATTACTTGTACCATCCCTGCATTAGCTTTATCTCTTCAGATTGAGACTTGATAATATTTTTTGCAAGCTCCTGCATTTCTGGCCTCTCTGTTCCGGATTCCATCATTTGCGCCATCATGATAGCGAGCTGATGATGAGGAATCATTTGTTCAACAAAGGCTCTGTCAAAATCTACGGCATTTTCCAGAGTCTTCACATCCTCCGTTACACCCATATGCATTCCATTACCTCCCATCATTCCCTCGTTCATTGATCCACTTACTTTCGGAACATTTTTTCCAAACCAATTTTTATACCAGAGAGTCATATCATTTATTTCCGCTTTTTGGGCGGTAATTATGGTTTGTGCTAGGGTTCTTATTTCTGGTTTCTTTGATTTCTCTAACGCAAGCTCCGCCATTGCAATGGCCCCATCATGATGAGGAATCATTTGTTCAATAAAGTGCCTATCTATTTGATTCATGCTTATAATCCCTTGATTATAATTGGAATTATTTCCGCCAAACATCATTCCTCCATATCCTCCTCTAGAACCGAGTAACATCCAGAAAATCAAAACAACCACAATTGCCCCGACTATTAATAAAATTTTATTATTGTTTGTATTATTCATATTTTTTTGGTTATGGTCATACGACCAATCGGCTTCGCACGGTTACAGCGGTTGTTAATTTATAATTTCATCGCCTTAATTCTAAGTGAATTCGTCACGACTGATACACTGGAAAACGCCATTGCGAGTCCAGCAAAAACTGGATTCAAGAGCCAACCAAAGACTGGATAGAAAACTCCTGCAGCAAGCGGGATGCCGACAATATTGTAGATGAATGCCCAGAAGAGGTTTTGCTTGATCCCTCGCATCGTCATCTTTGAAAGTTTAATAGCTTTCACGACCTTTGAGATGTCCCCGCCGAGGAGAGTTATCCCCGCTGACTCAATAGCCACGTCCGTTCCTGTGCCCATGGCAATTCCCACATCTGCTTGGGCCAAGGCCGGCGCGTCGTTTACACCATCCCCTGCCATAGCCACAACTTTACCAAGTGCTTGGAGTTCCTTTATCTTTGCGAGCTTGTCTTGTGGTAACACGTGAGCCACAACATCATCAATACCAACAAGAGATGCTATGTACTTTGCCGCTTTTTCATCATCACCTGTAAGCATTATAACTTTTATTCCCAGCTTGTGTAGGTCTGCTACTGCTTGTTTGGATTCTGCTTTCACTTCATCCGATACCATTACAAAGCTTAGGACCTTCCCGTTTGTAGCTAGAATGACCGGATTTTTACCTTGAGCGGTGAATTCTTCAACTTTTGAAACATCTAAGTTTATTCCGAGGTCATTTATAAGCTGTACGTTTCCTACAAAATATTCTATTCCGTTTACTGTACCCTTCAGGCCCTTACCTTGAATACTTTCAAAATTTGAAGCTTCCTCTGCTTTAATATTTTTCTCTTGCGCATAATTTATAATAGCGTGCGCTATAGGATGTTCTGATTTTTTTTCAAGGGACGTCAGAATAGAAACAATTTCCTCATCTTTAAAATCTGAAAAATTTACAATATCTACCAGAGTTGGTTTGCCGAGAGTAATAGTTCCAGTCTTATCAACAATTACGTAGTCAACTTTGTAAAGTTTCTCCAGTGTCGCTGCGTCTTTTATGAGAATCCCTTCTTTTGCTCCCTTACCCACTCCAACAATAATTGCAGTAGGAGTGGCGAGACCTAAAGCGCACGGACAAGCAATCACAAGAATTCCCACAAAAGAAACTAGTCCAAATGACAGTGCCTGTGAAAATCCCAAGGGTCCTGTACCGAACAAAAGCCATATTCCCAAAGTCACAAATGAAATAACTATTACAACTGGTACGAAAACAGCAGAAATTTTATCAGCCAGAGCCTGTATCGGCGCACGACTTCCCTGAGCCTCCTCAACCATTTTAATTATTTGAGCCAAGAGTGTTTCAGAACCAACTTTTGTGGCTTTGAATGTAAATGTTCCATTTGTATTCATTGTGCCAGAGACGACATTGTCACCTAGTTTCTTTTTTGTAGGCATTGGCTCCCCTGTTACCATCGATTCATCTACAAAGGATGAGCCTTCGGTTAAGACCCCATCAACTGGAATCTTGGCTCCAGGTTTTACAATAACTAAATCTCCGTGAACTACTTCAGCAATCGGAATTTCAACTTCTTTCTCGCCTCGAATAACAAGGGCAGTTTTTGCCTGGAGATTTAGAAGTTTTTCTATCGCGTCCCCAGTTTTTATTTTGGACCTTGCTTCCAAATATTTTCCAAGTGTGATAAATGCAATGACAATAATAGTGACATCATAGTAAGTACTTTCGACATCAATAAAAGGTCTGAGCACGTCTTCTAGGAATGTCACAGTGAAACTATAGAGAAACGCTGCTACCGTACCAATCCCGATAAGAGTATCCATATTGGCTTTTCCGTATTTCAAGAATCGATAAAAACCTAGAAGGTACGGCTTACCTACGACGAACAACATATAAGTTGCAAAAATCGGAAGGAGATGACGAATAAATTCCATCAAGGTGTAGCTCATCGGAGCCACAAAATTATATTCCCCTAGAATTTCCCAACCCATGACAATAAAGCTGAAGACAGCGAGTGGAATAGCAGAAATAACTTTTGTGCGCATATCAGCAACTTCTGCCAGTTTCTCTTTTTTGGATTGGTTAAGACCTAAATGTTCTGCGTGCTCGTTTTCACTCATTCCCATTTCAGCTGCTGTTGAAACATCCAAAGAATATCCAAGTGGTTCTATATGTTTAGAAAGTTCATGAGGGTTTGTTTTTGTGGGGTCAAAAGTGACTTTGGCTTTTTCTGTACCATAATTTACTTCAGCGAAATGAACCCCTTCTGTTTTCTTAAAAGTTTTTTCAATTATTGATGAGCAAGAGGCGCAATGCATACCTTTTACCCGCACACTAATTTCGCTATAGTTTTTCTTGTCCTGTCCTGGAATAATTTCGTGAATTGTATTTTTCATATAGTGATAAATTTAATAATATATTTTTTGAAAAAACAGGACGATAGCGAATTTAGTGTGCGGGTTTACTCTGAAGGCTTGGATGTGGTTCATTCTATTTTCTTTTAAGCTTATAGACCTTAAGAACTTCCTCGACTGCCTTATTAGTAGTCCCGTTTTTTATTTGCTTTACCACACAATGCTCCAGATGGTGCTCCATAAGTATATCTTCTACACTGGATAACCCCTGCTTGATTGCAGAGCTCTGGGTTATGACATCAATACAGTACTTATCTTTTTCAATCATTTCTCGCAGGCCTCTCACTTGTCCCTCCACTATCATCAAACGTCTAGCAATCTGAGATTTATTAACATTCATAAATAAATTATATACCCCATAGGGGTATTGTCAATATGCTACATAGGAAATTCCTATGGGGTAATTATTTGAATAGAAACCTACTTCTTCACACATGAAAACACAAAAGCGGGAGGGATATTGAGGGGAGTGAAGTCAATCTCTACCTTATCAAAGGCATTTTTATAATCTTTTTTTGAATCGAGGGAATATTGAAATTGCACATACCTCCCCTTGGACCTGAGCGATTTATAAGAAAGTAACAGCAAATTCTTCTTATCAAGGGGTGGAAGGTTACTGAGTGGCACACCAGAAATAATATAGTCCACCGTCTCGATGTTAAAATACTTTTCAAGGTTTAGAGCAGACTGATTGTAAACTACCATTCTTTTATCATTCACCTTCTTCAAATCTTTATAAAAATCCTTATTAGTTTCAAAAACAATAAGTTTCGCTTCCTTATTCATTCTTTTCAGTAACTCCCGAGTCATAATCCCAGAACCCGCACCGAGTTCGACAATTATTTTCGCATTTTCAAAATCGACCGTCTCAAGCATTTTTTTTACAAGAAATTTTGAGCTAGGAGTTATAGACCCAACTTCTCGCCAGTTTTTTATAAATTCTTCAAAAAAGGAAACTTTTTTCATCTATAGTTACTTATTTTATCATGTTATCAGAATAAGTAATATTCTTTTTAACAAAAAAAGGGCTCCCAGCTTGCGTTGGGAGCCACTTTACGTGCGTGATTGGCGAGAACATTACTTCTCCCCACGTTTTACAATTTCTTCTTTTTTGTACAATTTCGACGCCTCATAATAGCGTCTGGGAGATTCAATTCGACGACGCAAACGGTGCTTCTCTTTCTCCACAAAGACCTTGAGACGCCCGCACTGTTCCGGAGTTCTAGCAATCGAAGATAGCAAAATTCGACGTTTACCAAGAATAGAAACTTCCTTGATTCTACCCTCAGCAGTTAAACGCGGAATGCGCTCTCTCGGAACTCCTAAAATGCGTGCAGCACATTTACGGAAACAAGAACCTTGCCATTCCGCTTCTATCTTCTCTACCACCGTTTTCTGAATGACAATCTTCTTTTTGACAATCAGGGTAGGAATATCACCATCTCGAATGAACTGGTTGATCGTTTCTGCCCGAAGACAGAGGCTCCGAATGAGCCTGTGACGATAGTCAACATCCGAATCCATGAACCTAAATCGTCCATATGGACGCTCCGACCTCATCTTCTTTTTGAGAGCGTGCACGGAGTTCTTCAGGTATCGCAAGGATCCGAAGACATGAACATACTCAAGAATGCTGAGCTTTTCTTTCCAGCTTCGCACAGTTGCACTCGAGACACCGAGTACTTTCCTTGTTTCTCCTGGAGTGTAGCTACGCTGGAAGTCCTCTCTCGCTTGCTTGATCTGCCTCTCTGTTATGAGCACTCGCCCATTTGCCGCCTCTAGCGTACCGCGCCTAATCATCCGAAACACGGTTCGGAGATGCACACCAAGCTTCCTTGCCACGATCTTCGGATGAAAACCTTGAATGTCGGCTTTTTTTGGTTTCGACATACGCCCTCCTAAAGTGCGGAATATCTAGAATGATATTAGACCGCATTTTATATCCTTAGTAAACTTACACTTCCTGGCTAATTTTTGCAACGTAATTAGACCCCACAGTGATTTTTCACTAATTCTAAATCACCTGCTGTTAATTTCTCATTTACACCATTGTTCAGTCTATACATTATAGCCTTTGGATCTTCGATATGGTCCAAACCAAGCGCGTGACCCAACTCATGTGTTAAAGATTTATATGGGGAGTATTTAAACAAATCGCTGTTTTCTATCTCGTACACTTCCTTTTTAACAAGCCCTTTTGTAATCAATTCTTTCCATATTATTTCAAATTTTGCTTGATATTCAGTTCGTTGATAGTAATTATGCTCGCGCGTCCTTCTTTTTCTTTTTGCAAAAGATATGGACTTACACGAAAAGATAAAAACAAGCCGTTTAATACAAGCACGATAGAAATGAGTGCGAGGTACATCGGCACTCCAGAAAATGGCTCGTTTCTAAAGTATAGAATGCCACCAATTATAGCTAGAAAAGTACCCACCCAAATAAGTGGCTTTGTAACTTTATGTGTTCGTGTTGTCGCCTCGGTCCAATAACTTGATTTTCGCCCTAAAAATCCGTGTATATCAATAACCGTCACTGCTCCAAGACCGATAACAAATCCGGCAATGAGAATGAATAAACCGATAAAATCTAAATCAATCATCATCTATTCAAATAAGTTATGGTTAATTGAACACAAGTGGCGAATGCGCCCCACAAAAGATACGGGATGTTGGCGTACACAACCCAGCGGAGTTCGTGTACATTGTTCCAAACTGCATAAAGTGCCCAGATGAGCGTACCGACGACGAGCAAGATGTCGAGTGAGGCAAGGAGATTATTTTTTAATCCAAACTGAATTGGCGTAAAGGCGAAGTTAAAAACAAGATTGAGTGCAAAAGGCAGGGCCACTATCCACGGAATTTCTTTGGTGAATGCTTTATAAAACAC
>SIBV01000021.1 GCA_009694965.1 Candidatus Zambryskiibacteriota bacterium | reverse complement strand
AAGAGGCGGCCAGCAAGCTGATTTATTTGGCGTTGCGGAACATCGTCAAGAAGTGGAAAATGCCTCCAGCACATTGGGGGCAGGCAGCGCATCAGTTTGCGCTGAAGTTTGGCCAACGGTTTATCTCCCCGCTCACGGCGAAGGAGAATAGGTAAAAAAAGTGAAACCGATCCAAACACAAACGGACGGACAACTCCGAAATGTTCGTTCACGATTTTGTCCCCATCGGTAACTTCATCCTTCTTCAATTCTTTTCTCCGTCCGTTATACTGTCCTCATGAGTTAACCCTTTCCAATCCGCCAACTTAAACGTCCGCGACGTACACTCGCTTCGAAAGAAGTGATATACTGCCGTGACGAGAAGTTTGCATCGGTGATCGTAGGTTCGAACATCGTGCGGGGAAGCGCACAACAAGCGAAGCTTAAACAATAGTGCTCTCAAGCAGGCGATTAAGCCTGCGTGTAGGAATCGAAAAGGCTGAATATATTTTCGAGCATGTACTCTTGTGAGAAAATTTGAAGCCTGTACCGTCCATGTAATGGAAGATATCCTACTGGGAGCACCTAAAAGGAAGTGATAATTTCAAGTTTTTCTTTGGAGGTATTTTAAAAAATCTTAATCTGATAAAAATAAAATCCTAACAACAAACTGGTAAAAATGATTTCTGGTTTTGAAAATATTGGCAGAAATCCTCTAATCTTTTTCTTGAATGGATAAAAATATTGTTTCTCGTCTATATCGGGCCAATCAAGAACTAGATGAATAAGATATGCAACAAAATAATAAAGTGCTCCCTCCATGCTTATAAACAATATTGGAATGGTTGTAACAAGCGCCCCAAAAATGGAATGCATGTATTTTGTCTTGAAATGAATTCCATACTTATCTTCAAACTTAGTAGTGTCAACAAGTTTACCCCAAGAAAAAATCTTATGACTATACAAAACAAACAAATGATCTATGTCAACAATCACAGAACCCATAAACCATAACCACGAAAATTCAGAATTGCTTACTGGCATTATTCCAACTATCGAGTGAGCGAGAATCATAAAAAATTATTTTGGAGTACAGCCTACAAAACCATCCCAGTTGGTTCAGAAAACTTCTACCCCTAATGCAACATTTGTTTGTGGTGCAAGATAGATAGTCTCACCAACGGAATTAGGTACTCCAAGAATGAGCACCTCGGAAATCTCTGGCCCCATCTTTTTTACCCCGAGGTTGACGACCCCAATAACTTGCTTCCCAATCAGTTCTTCTCTTTTGTAGTTGCGATAAGCTCCACAAGACAGCTTGACACCGATCTCTGTTCCAAAATCCACCGTGAGTCGATATGTCGGCTTCTTGGTGGCCGAGTCTTCGACCTTGATTATTTTACCAACCCTAATATCAAGGGTCGCAAACGATGAATAGTCTGCTTGATTTTTGATTGCCATTAGTTCATCATCTCAAAATTGGATGGATTAATCAAGGGTTGCTCTGGTTACCAAGTGTGACGTACACTCGCCCCGAAAGAAGTGATATACTGACGCGACCGAATGTTTGTATCGGCTATCGTAGGTTCGAACATCATACAGAGAAGCGCACAAATAGCATTAAAATCCCAGTCGCTCCATCACTTTTTGTGAGAGGGGTTCTATGTGTTCTTCTTCTAGAAGATAAACAAGAAGCGTTTCGCGAATTTCGTCCGGCTCGATTTCATCGATGGGGAGGACGATAAAAGGCATAAAAGCTTTTTTTGATTTAATTATTACTTTTGGATTATGGTGTGGGTTTTCGTGATCGCGTAGGTGTGCGAGATCTTCTACCCAGAAAGATTGCAGAGTATTAAATGGATGAAGAGATGTATTTGTAATGATTCCTCTATCATTTATTTCGCAAGTGATAGTTTTTGGTTCTCTAGCTGCAAGCAGGCTTAATGCGAATGCGGAAATGATGATAAAAAAAGCAAAGATTATATTTCCAAATATAATCGCTGTTGCAGCGACTGATATTGCGATAATTCCTACTGCCCAATACCAATCGGAGTTTTTGGGGGAGTGATGATATTCAAGTGCGCTCCATGTGAGTTGAGTTCTTGACATGTGTTTATTTTAACACAACTTATAACATTACTATGTGCGTAGTGGTGAGTATTGCTATTATAACTGAAATTAATGCTGAAATAAGGCACCAGCTACACCAGTGTTTAAGCGCAAATGCTTGGATTTTTATTAGATATAAGGAAAAAAGTACGCTAAACATAGAGATTATCCATAATGTGTTCCAGACTAAGGTGGTATTTAAATTTGGAAAAGTAAACAGCAAAACATTCGAGATGAATATAAAAAAATAATATAAAATTCCCAATATCTCGACTCGTATTCCTAAAAACTTAGAATGTTTACTGTGCACAACTTCATGACAGTCGTGTCCAACGGGGCAGGTCATTGGTTCAGATTTTGATTTACGATCGTAAATATACCAAGCGACAAAAAACCCACCAAGTGATGCAGTAGCTGTCAGTAAACTAATCAATAAATTAATATTCATTAAAACATTATACTACACTGTTGCGGGAGTGGTTAGATGCATTCAGAACTGTTAATTGGAAAGACATAAGGCGAGATTTATTGAGTTTCTCGTTCCCACTTTTGAATGTAATCTGAAAAATCGACCTGATAATCTGGTATTCCTATTGAAATGCCGTAGTCCGTTGCTGATCGATACTCTTCTTTTTTGTCTCTGTGTATATTAAATATCTTATTGGCATAAATAACATAGTGAATTGCCTCATTTTTAAAATCGGCATACCAAGCACTATGTGTAGTATCCAAAGATTTGCTTATTATTTCAGCGATTTCCTCGGCTTTATCGGCTTCTATCTCAACATCGTGCATCGTCCATTGTTTTATCCAAGGAGTTTTATGTTCATCAGTAACAGGCTCAATTTTAGTAGAAAGTATTTTTACTTTATTTAGCACAGAGGCATCAGCCAGACTTTCTTCAATGATTACTCCTTTATAGTTTTTCATTTTAGATTTTTATTACACCAAATGTTTATTAATAAATGTCCTGCCTGATCCAGACTTTAAATACTTTTCAAACTCAAATGCTTTATACTTGTTCTGCATTCCAAAATAGAAATGGAGATTTACGGGTAATCTTTGAGCAGTTGCTGGTACGTTACCAGATTCATGTCTTTTCACTCTATCCTTAAGATTATTTGTACATCCTACGTAATAACCGTCTTTGCATTTTAGACTATAAACGTAATACATAATTTCTCTCGCCTACGCGAATCTTCTTGCGGATTTCATCTCGCCGAAGCTTTGCTACTGCGAAGCGAAGGCGGATGGGGTGAGATTCGAACTCACGGCCCCCTTGCGAAGGCGACGGTTTTCAAGACCGTTGCTTTAGACCACTCAGCCACCCATCCATTAACCTCAAAATAATGGCATATTTTAGCTTCAATTTCAAGTTTTTACATGTTATGCTTTGTTCATGAGACTAATGGGGATTGATTATGGTATAAAGCGAGTGGGAATCGCACTCTCAGATGAGGGTGTACAGTTCGCTATGCCATTTTCTGTTATTGAAAACTCAAAAAAATTAATAAATGAGATTATTGAGCTCGCACAGAAAAATAAAGTAGAAGAGGTTATTTTGGGAGAGTCAAAAGATTACGATGGTAAGGATAATGCTATTCATGCAGAAAGTCTTGAATTTAAGAAATTACTTGAAGAAAAAGGATTAAAGGTGTATCTTGAACCTGAGTTTATGACATCCGTTGAGGCAGAGCGTAAACCAGGTAGGGAGAATAGAGAAGCAGATCGAAAGGTCAGGAAAGAAGCTACTGTAATGCTCGATGCGAGAGCGGCAGCCCTCATTTTGCAAAGTTACATAGATAAAAATATAAACAAATGATTACTTACGAAGATTTTGAAAAGGTAGAAATAAGAGTCGGTAAAATCCTAAGTGCTGAGAAAATTCCAGACACAGATAAACTTTTGAAATTATCTATAGATTTTGCTGAAGAAAAACCGCGCCAGATTGTTTCGGGGATTGCTTTATTTTTTCCAGATCCACAGGTCTTAGTGGGGAAGAAGTGTATGTTCGTGACCAATCTAGAGCCAAGGGTGATTTACGGAGTCGAGTCTAATGGTATGCTTTTTGCGGTATCTACTGCTGAAGGGGCTTTTTCTTTACTAGAACCTCTAGACATAATTCCAGCAGGAACCAAGGCAAAATAATATGGCTCAATTTTTAGATCCAATGTTTCTTATAAAAACTCTCGGTATGCTGGGCATTTTTGCTATTGTCTTTGCAGAGTCCGGTTTATTTTTTGGGTTTTTCTTACCTGGTGATTCATTATTGTTTACTGCTGGATTTTTAGCTTCTCAGGGGTATCTTAATTTGACGATTTTGATCGTGGGCTGTGCACTGTGTGCGATAGCGGGAGATAGTGTCGGATATACATTTGGGCGAAAGGTGGGACCGGCACTTTTTTCAAAGGAGGATTCAAAGTTTTTTCACAAAGATCATGTCATACTCGCTGAGCAATTTTATGAGAAACATGGAAGAAAAACTATTATTTTGGCTCGTTTTGTACCTATAGTGAGGACATTTGCTCCGATAATTGCGGGTGTTGGGAAGATGAATTATCGATCATTTTTATTATTTAATATTATTGGAGGAATATTGTGGACTGTCGGACTGACACTTCTCGGCTATCTTCTCGGAAATGTAATTCCTGACGCTGATCGATATCTATTGCCGATTATTGGTGTGATTTTTGTGATTTCAATTTTGCCGATTATTGTGGAATTAATTAGAAGCAGGAAAAAGAAAGGTACACAAAATTAAAGTCTGGCCGAGACACATTTGGGTGAGAACACCAAATGTGCGAGGAGATCCGAGGACTTTAATTTTGTGTACCTTTCTTTTTTATGTGCTTAAATAAATACGTAAGCCATAGTATAATAAACCCAACTATGTTCGCTTCAAAGTTTTTTAAATTATTTCCTTCACCAGATTTTTTGACTATGCCTCGAGTCGGAATTGATATTTCTGATGAAGCTGTACGCTTTGTTGAGTTTATTCATACCAAACAGGGATTAAAACTTGGAAGATTTGGTGAGAGACTGCTGCCCAAGGGTACTGTTGATTCTGGTTATATTCAAGATTCGCAGATATTGATCGAGCATATTAAAGATTTAAAACGAGAATTTAAATTTAATTTTGTTCGTGCGGCAATGCCTGAAGAGAAAGCGTATCTATTTAAAATTGAGATACCTAGGGTAGATGAATCACAAATCCGTTCAGCGATTGAACTTAGATTGGAAGAAAATGTTCCATTGAATTTAAGTCAGGCTATTTTTGACTATGAAATCATTAGAAAAGATTTAGTACAGGGTGACACTATGGAAGTCAGTGTTTCAGTCCTTCCGGAAAAAGTAGTGTCGACTTATCTAGATGTTTTTCTAAAGGCTGGGCTTACTCCTTTGGATTTTGAAATCGAAGGTAGGGCGATTAGTCGAGCGTTTGTCAAAGAAACTGATACGGGTACGTATATGATTATTAATTTTGCAGAACGCAGAACTGGTATTTTTATCGTAAGCGAAGGAGTTGTCTGTTTTAGTTCTTCTTTGTCTATTGGAGGTGAGGCTCTTACTAGTACTCTTGCTAAAAGTTTGTCTATTTCGTTTGAGGAAGCAGATAAGATTAAACATTCGCGCGATAAGTCGACAAAAAATAGTATAAATGTTTTTGAATATTCCATAAACACACTCGCCGCACTTAAGGATGAGGTAAGTAAGGTCTATACTTATTGGCATGATCATGGAGAAAAGGATAAGAAAATTGGAGCAATTATTCTTTCTGGAGAAAATTCTAGTCTTGTTGGTTTGGACGAATATCTAACAATTAGTCTTAAAGCGCCTGTAGTACAAGGAAATCCGTGGGTTAATGCTTTCAGTTTTTCCACCTATATACCCCCTATGGATTACTCTAAGGCATTATCATATGCGGTATCGATTGGATTAGCGCTAGCACACAACCATCATGTTTAATCTTCTTCCAGAAGTATATAAAAAAAGATTAAGAAGAGAATATTTTACAAGATTTCTTGTTGTCTTTTTTTCTTTTCTGGTGATAATTATGGTTGTCGCTGTTATTTCTTTACTACCGGCATATTTTTCAGCAAGCTCTATAGCGGAAGAGCTTTCGGGTATACGTGCAAGTATTATTACCCCTCCTACAGCTAAAGAAAGTAAAGAACTTGATGACATACTTAAAATTACAAAAAATCAACTTTCTTTGTTGCAGAAAGTTGAGGATACTTCTTTTGTGCCTGTTTTAAATAAAATTGCCATGCGTAAAGTTCCCGGTGTGACAATGACTGGATTTTCAGTAAGTCAGTCTGGAGTTTCTAGAAAAGTGATACTTTCTGGTGTTGCTAGAAGTAGAGAAGACTTAGTTGTCCTTAAAAAATCAATTGAGGGCATTTTAGTATCTGGGGGAGTTGATTTGCCGGTCTCAAATTTAGCCAAAGATAAGGATTTTCTATTTACGATGACAGTGAATGGTACATTTAATTGATATGAAACGTCATTATTACATTTTAATATTGCTTTTGATTACGATTACTCTCGCACTGGTTATGATTGGATCATACTATTTACTTCTGACTAAAACTGATGATATAAATACACGCAATAATATATTAAAAGAGACCATTGGTTCTGCAGGTCAAAAGCAAAAGAATTTTTCTTCAGTGAAGAGTTTAGTCACGGATACAAAATCTGACAGAGATAAGCTCGCGTTATATTTTGTTGAAAAGGACGGGGTCGCTGATTTTATTAGTAGTGTAGAAAAACTTGCGCGTGCACACGCGCTAGACTTTAATGTACTATCTATTGGGGTTGAGGATATACTGATCGTCCACGCCTCGAGCACACAGTCATATTTAAAATTGAAATTGGCAACGAAGGGAAGCTGGACCGACACGATGTATTTTTACATGTTGCTGGAAAATTTACCTTTTAAAATCAAATTTGGTACTGCTGGATTTTTAAATGATGTAAAAGCTCTAGATGTGAACTCAAAAATAAAAGTAGTATTACCTCAATGGAAGGGGGAAGTAGAAGTAAGTGTCGTTATTAACAAGTAATGCCAAGCATGATTTTTTGTTAAATTATATGAAAATTCAACTAATTGTAAAAAGATTTCGGATGATTGGCAAAGAAGCTTATGGTGATTGGTTGTTGGTTTTAAGTGTTTCGATTGTAATTTGCGTAGTGCTTGTTGTCTACAATGTTTATATATATACAAGTGTAAACGGAGGTGATTTATTTGATGATTCTTTGAGGACAACATCTGGCTTGAATACTTTAGATCGTAAGGCTATCAAGAGTACATTAGAAATGTTTGATATTAAGAAGGTGAATTTTGAATCTATGCAGAAAAATCCACCGCATTTCGACGATCCGACGAAATGATTGAGAAAATTGTCAAAGAAGGTTATATTAGAGCTACGCTCTCGTAGTTCAATGGATAGAACAGGACTCTTCTAAGGTCTTGATGTAGGTTCGATTCCTACCGAGAGCACCAGTGTTTTACATTGTGGTAGAATATGACTCATGACGTCTATTGCTTCGATTGTTACTGAGATTGTATCGTGGGGGACACTCATCACTCATATTGTTATTATTTTGGGTATTATAGTACTATTTCGTATTCCAAAATTATCTCGCTTTATTTCTAATCAAGTTGTATTACTTGGTTTTTTGCTCAGCTCAACTGCATTTATTGGTAGCCTACTCTATTCAAATGTGATTGGCTTTGCTCCGTGTGAACTTTGTTGGTGGCAAAGAATATTTTTATATCCGCAAGTTATATTATTTGCTATCGCTTTATATAAAGAGAGAGTAAATAAGGTAAGGGATGGATTAATTTTTTCCTACAGTCTCGCACTTTCTATTATAGGTGCTTTGATCGCACTATTTCAGTATTATGGACAGATGTTTAACCCGAGTTTACTAGATGCCTGCGCTACACAAGGTTCATCATGCGCGCAACTCTTTTTCGTGTCATTTGGCTATATTACAATTCCGATGATGTCACTTACTACTTTTCTGTTTCTGATTCTCTTATACTTTTTTAGTCGTCGCGTTAGATAATTTTTCTATCTCTTTTTTTAAGGTGTGTATTTCGTCTCGGATATTTTCCAGAGTTATTTCTTCTTCTTTGACGAGCTCTTCAGTTCTTTCTTCCATTTTTTTCTCATGTCGAAGTCCTGATAGTATGATGCGATCTCCGATAAAGACTGAAACCATGAGTCCCGTAAGCATAAGTCCGAGAGTCGATAATACGATTTGTACAGGAGCGTAGAAGATCCAATTTAATGTTGGATTTATTCGCGCTAGAATATCTGCAGTTTCCCATACACTTCTCCAAAACAACACAACGCCAAAACCACCTATAATTGAGTATACAATGGGGTGTTTAGATAGTTTTTCTCGAATTAAATCTTCGAGTTTATCAAAAAATGAAAGCATATTATTCGCTTGCTATTATAGCATGTTATACTGAGAGTCAAATAATTAAGTAGTTTCTAAACATTATGAGTGGATCAATATCCTTCACCAGAGATCTTTGGTGTTCCCTTCGCTCTTTGGGTATATCTGAGGACAAGATTTATACCGAAGTCTTTTTCTCGCATTAAGTGGCTGTGGACATCTCGACTGATCGATTGTTAGATATGGTGTATAATAATAACTAGGTCATTTTTATTAGTTTAATTTAATTTTTATTATGAAAGGAATTCATGCAATTGCCTTCATTCTCCTTGTTATTGGAGGATTGAATTGGCTTATCGTAGCTATTTGGAGTAAGGATCTTTTGATGTTATTGGGTCTAGGAGGTGGAGTTGCAACAGTCGTATATTGGCTAGTTGGACTTTCAGCTCTCTACGAACTTTTCACTCACAAGAAGTGCTGCAAAGCTTGTGTCTCAGGAGGACAGTCAATGTAGTCACTAAAATAAAAACACCCCCAATCGGGGGTGTTTTTATTTATATGGGTTGGTATGAAAAATTTTATCTACAGTTACGAAGGTGTAACCCTGGCTTCTTAGAGCATCAATTATAATAGGTAATGCTTTGGTAGTATTTTCTCTAGCATAGATACTTCCTTCCTCGTGTCCATCATGGAAAAGTAAGATATCGTTTGGTTTAGCTTTACTAAGAATTGTATCGATAATGTTTGTCGTGGTGTTTTTGTTGTCCCAATCTCTAGGATCGACATCCCATTTTACAAATATATAACCCTCATTCTCGATTTCTTGTGTCATTTGGGGTGAAACTGCACCGTATGGCGCTCGGAATAGATGAGGGGCAAAACCACCACTCGAATCAGTGATGAGGGCTTGTGCAAGGGCAATATCTTGTTGCAGTAGGCCAATTGATTCGGTTGGTAGTTCTCGAGAGTGACTATAGCTATGATTACCTACCACATTACCAAAATCAATGATTTTTTTAACTTGGGCGGGGTGTTTTTCTACATTTCTACCAATCAGAAAGAAGGTTGCGACTACTTTTTTTTCTTTGAGAATTTGCAAAATTTGATCAGTTGCTACACCGTATGGTCCATCGTCAAAGGTGAGTGCGATCATTTTTTTCGGTCCATTGTTTTGAACAATTGGGGTTTGTGCCGTATTTATATTTTCCCAGACAGAAAAAGAAAGTGCGATTATCGCTACTATCAATAATAATTTAAGTTTTTTTCGAAACATCTGTTACAAAATTATTTTTTGGTGCGCCCTAAGAGACTCGAACTCCTGACCTTCCCAGTGTAAATGGGCTGCTCTACCAACTGAGCTAAGGGCGCATGACTACTTACACACAATAAACTATATTTGGTTATTTTTCAACTT
>SIBV01000020.1 GCA_009694965.1 Candidatus Zambryskiibacteriota bacterium | reverse complement strand
GCTCGCAGAACCACACTTTCAAATCTCTCCAAATATCTTTCAAGATTTGCTGTTTCCCAGCCACTTGGTAACGCCGTTACCAAGTCGATGATTCCTTCCGCCTTTTTCAAAAGTGAATTGGCGCGAACTGTTGCGTATTGTAAGTAAGGACCAGAATCACCTTCAGATGAAAGTGATGTGGCTGGATCAAAATCAATATTCTTTCCAGCCATACTTCTTAAAATACTAAACTTCAAAGCTGCCACTGCAATAATTTGTATATCTTCAGATGATATTTCGGCAGAACGACCCCGAAGTTCTTCGTATAGAAAATCCAGCAATTCCTGAGCCGAAGGAATGCCTCCAAGCCTTGAAGACATCTTTTCACCTTTGAAACTCATTCTTCCGTGAGTCTTATGTAGCGTTCTTTCCTTCCAAACGGGATTAATTCTACTCGCTGCTGCTGCAACTACTTTAAAATACTCTGTCTGTTCGTGATCAGTCACAAAAAGAGATAAATCTGGGTTGTATCTAGAGAATTTTATGGCGAGTAATCCTAGATCCTTTGCTTCATAAGTAGGATGTCCTTCTTTGTTAATAAAAACTCTCGTGTGCAGACCATCATTTTCTCCTTCATAAATAATAGCCCCTTCGCTTTCAACAAAAACTTTACCAAGATTTTCTAGGACCAACTTTTCTCCTATCACTCCTGCCTCGCTCTCATAGATATATCCATCAAATTTAGATCCTAAGGTTTCAGTAATGTTTTTAAAATAAGAGAGGTTTAATTCTTTAGCTTCAAGATATGTCCTATATTCCTCACTTTCTTCTTTTTTGTAAATCAATGAAGCTATCTCGCGAATCCTAGGTTGTAATTCAACTTCATCTTCATAACTTTTAGTTCCCTTAACATAACACTCACCTAAGTAGGAAATAGCCTCTGATGAAACACTGATTTGCTTCAGTTTTTCCAGACCTCCATCATCCATAAGTGCCCATACTGCCTTGGCAATACCCAAGGAAACATCAGATGGATATGAAATTACTGTCACATCACCTCCAGAAAACTTTGCTAAACGTGATATTGATTCCCCTATCGCATTGTTCATCACGTGACCGATATGAAAAGCCTTGAAAAGATTTGGACTAGAATGCTCCACTAAAACTTTTTTACCTGACAAATTTTTATTTTTTCCAAAATTTTCATCGTTTAAAACTCTCTGTAGGTTTTTATTAAAATAATGCTCATCAAAAAAGAAATTGATAAATCCGGGCGCAATTACGTCAATTCTAGAAATGTGATTAATGCTTTTTGCAATCAAGGCTTCTTTTATTTCCAAGGCTAAATCAACAGGTTTTTTTTGTAACTCTTTTGCATAAGCCATCGCAACATTCGTAGTTGAATCCCCCAATTTAGTATGAGTTGGTATATCAAAACTTACCCTTGGGTTTTCAATTCCGGAATCTTTCAGAATCGCCTCAATTTCAGATTTTAGTGTCTCTTTCATTAAGTTTTATCATAGCATTGACCCTCCTCTTTATAAAGAGTAATATCGCTTTTAGAGGTTACGAGACAGTATGGCAAAGTTAGTCATGGTAGCAGCAATGGACCAAGCAAATGCCATCGGAATTGGGGACCGCCTACCATGGCGCAAACTTTCCGCTGACATGAAGCACTTCCAAGATTCCACTACCGGTAAGGCAGTGGCGATGGGAAGAAAAACATATGAGTCAATTCCTAAGAAGTTTCGACCTCTCAAGGACCGGCTCAACATGATCCTCACACGCGACCAGAGCTTCCAAGCTCCAGGTTGCGTAATTGCTCACCACGAACACATGGTGATGCAGATGACGCAAACTCAAGATGTCTACATCATCGGAGGGGCAGAGATCTATCGATTATTCCTGCCCCGGACACAAGAGCTGTTGATCACCCATGTCCACGCACTTGTGCCGGACACCGACACGTTCTTTCCAACAATCAATGCGACGGAGTGGCAGAAACAGTTTGTCATGCGGCATGATGCCGACGACAAAAACGAGTTCTGCTTCAGCGTCGTAAGATACACGCGAATCCGTAGAGGGAGATGAGTGATGCCTGAACCGATGTACCTACCGTACAACAACCGACGACCGGACACGCAATACAAAGATGCGCTCCGTACGATCAGAGATCACGGGGAACAAACCAGGAGTCGTTTTCAGACTCATGGAACTCGCACATCGCTTGTAATTCCCGCGATGTACTACTGCTTCGCCAACGGCTTTCCGATCATGACTGAACGGAAAATCGGGTTCTGGCGACGGCCTATCAACGAACTGTTCGCCTTCATCAACGGCGTTCGGGACGCGCGCGTCCTCGCCGAGGAATGGGGTGTGAAGTGGTGGGTCGAAAAGTGGGCAACTCCAGAGAAGTGTGCCCACTTCGGTCTCGAGGCTTATGACCTCGGACCAGGATCTTACGGTGCTGCGTTCCACGACTTCCCCACTGCTAGCGGGGAAACATTCAACCAGTTCGATCATCTCATGAAGCAACTGAAGAATTACCCTGAGATCCGGACGCACAAGATCAGCTCATGGATTCCGCAGTATTGCTTGCAACACGATGAACTGCAACGGAAGGTTGTCGTGGCTCCTTGTCACGGCGACATTCAAATCACGGTGATCAACGGCAAGTTGTCGCTCCGGATGGACCAGCGTTCAGCGGACTTCCCAATCGGCGTACCTTCGAACACGATTCAGTACGCCGCACTCACGTTGGCCATCGCTCATCTATCGGGAAATGAGCCGCATCTCTTCATCCATGCAACCCACGATTCACAGATCTACGAGGGTCATATGGATGACGTGGAGGTTCTCCTCGCGAGGAAGACGGGACCATTCCCGACGATGCACATCACCGAAGAAGGTAAGGGTCTCACGAGACTCTTCGATTTCCGTGAGCGACACTTCGAACTCCGTGATTACAATCCGGAACCAGCGATGACACTTGCAGACGCGGTGGTCTAGTTCTTTTTGGTTTTCAAGTCGCCCCTTTGGCAAGGGCGACTTGTTTTTTTATATAAAAAGAGTAGAAATATATATGGAGTGTGAGATGGCTGATATGAGGTTAGATAACGCGCGGACTCCCGAGCAAGTGGAGAGAATGCAAAAACTGAAAGAAGCTGGTGCATGCTTTTTCTGTGACGACAACTATGTCACGTTTGGAGCAATGCCGGCGATTTTCGAAACAACGCACTGGTATGTGAAAAAAAACGACTTCCCTTACAAAGGAGCCGTCCATCACTACCTCATCGTCCCGAAGCAACACATCAAACGCATCATCGACCTTCGTATTGATGCGTGGCTCGAGCTTCATATTATTTGTTGGAAACTTACGAACGACCTTCGAGTGACCGGCGAAAGCATCTTCGTAAGATCGGGGGATATGCTTTACACTGGGGCAACCCTGGATCATATGCACTTTCACTTTCTTGTCGGCGGACCTAAACAGGAAGGTGGAAGTCTGGAAGACAACATCCTTGTGACTCTCGGTCACCAGCTAAAACAGTAATGACCCGGGGTCTGCAATTAAGCAGACTCCGGGTCTTCACGTATCTGAACGATTTCTACTTTATCAACACGCAAGACCTCGAGCGCGTTCAATGAAGAGTAACCGTCCCTAAAGAACAATCTCTTGATGCCTGCAGCAGCAACTTCACGTGCACAATCTTCGCACGGGAAAGTAGTAACATACAGGTCAGCCCCGTTAAGAGCCTTACCGTGCTTAGCACAGAAGGAGATGACCGCTCTCTCTGCGTGGAGAGTGCAAGACTTCCCTTTCTGACCGGCATCACGATTAATTGCTGGGTCACCGAAGATGTACGTTTCGTACTCATTCGGCATGTGGATGTTGTAAGAGATTGCAAGAAGCCCTTCTTTTGGACTCTCGGCAATTGCCCCAACTCTTCGCCACCAATCGGAACTTCTCTGGGACTCGTGTTCGGCCCAATCGAGAAGAGCAAGTCCAAATTCCGATGAACTTATGACAAGATCTGGAATGACCGGTTGCTCGGCCAGCACCGCTGTCATGTCCCATCTCGCCCAAGTCTCCTCGAATTGAACTCTAGCACCTCGTGGTAGAAAGTGTCGCCGGACAACTTCCTCCACAACATCTTCTTTCGAAGCTACCCACTCATTCCAATGTGGGAGTGTGAGATCGAGGTCCACGTCTTCTGGGTCATAAATCAAAATTCGATCTACAACCTCAAGAGACTGAATCATCTTGACGACATCTGAAGTTCGCATAGCCGCCATGTTGCGGGCCAGCCTCGGATAGATCGACTCTGCAAGAATCTGTGGAATCAAGCAGAGTGTGGCATTTGGATGGTGGCTAAACCATTTCAAATGCCGAGGGTTCAGTGTTGGAATGTAGGCGAGAAGGTTACTTCCCATCGCCATCCCGTTTGAGAGATTCACCGATCAACTCGACGATCTCTTTCGAGAAGGTCTCCACCCGAGACTGCACTTGCCCACCGAGCTCCTTCATCCCCTCAATCTTCAGACGTCGAAGCTTTGCTGTGGTCGAAGTAGCGGCACGTGCCTCGAGATGACGGATTTCTCCGCAAAAATCCTCGAGGATGGCCTTGTCTTCATCACCAAAAGTACTGGTGGTCTTGGACATGACGAGCACATCTGGCCTGACCAACTTGATCAAGTCATACTTGTGCTCACCAACATCTCGCATAGCGATGATGTTCACGAATGCAAGCATTGCCAAGATCTCGATCCGCTCATCGAAGGTATCGAACGGCCTGTCCGGTCCCTTCATTGAACGTGTCAGTTCATCCGAATCAACTCCCACAATCAGAATATCACCGCACGCACTTGCGTCTGCGAGGTAACGTCCGTGTCCAACATGGAACATGTCGTACACACCCTGAGTGAGAGCGATGGTGAATCCAGCCTCTTTGATAAGTTTGACTTGATGCACCAGGTGATCACGATCTGCAAAGTACTTATCCTGCACATCATGTGTCAGTGACAAAATCTTCTTCAACGTAGTCATCCACTGCCTCCCTCTATCACAAGTATTACCATATACGACAAAAAAAGACACTTCACAGAAGTGTCTTTTTTTGTCTTAAAATTTTAGTTAATCGCCTATTTCACATCCCCTCCTTACAGGAGCAGTACACCTTTTCAATATTTTATTTCGCTTTGCTCATAAAATATCTGAAGAAGGTCGGTCGATGTTTCCTATTTCACATCCCCTCCTTACAGGAGCAGTACACCTTTTCAATATTTTATTTCGCTTTGCTCATAAAATATCTGAAGAAGGTCGGTCGATGTTTCCTATTTCACATCGACCCCCATAGACCTCGCACTACCTGCGATGATTTTCATCGCCGCTTCTATATCATTTGCGTTCAGGTCAGGCATTTTCTTCTCTGCGATTTCCTTCAACTGAGCTTTTGTGATAGTTCCGATTTTTGAAATTGCGTTCTTTCCTGAACCTTTTTCTTTTCCTAGAGCTTTCAAAATTAGGTTTGATGCTGGAGGAGTCTTAAGTATGAAAGTGAAAGTTCGGTCCTCGTATACTGAAATCTCCACAGGCACGACATCCCCCATCATACCCTTTGTGGCATCGTTGAACTGTTTTACAAATTCTCCGATGTTAACACCAGCTTGTCCCAAAGCAGGTCCAACTGGAGGAGCTGGATTCGCCTTCCCTGCTGGGATAACGAGTTTTAATTTTTTTGTGATTTTCTTAGCCATATTTTTGTGTTTGGATACTCTAATATAAAAACCTCTATTTTGCAACCATGTTAATTTTCAATTTTCAGTTCTCAATTTTCATTGAATTTACAATGTTCTAATGCATCATTTGAAAATTAATTCATTGAAATTTGATTGAAAATTAAATCTTCTTTACCTGTAGGAAATCTAACTCTACCGGTGTTTCCCGTCCGAACATGGCAACCAGGACCTTCACCTTGCCTCTCTCCTCATCAACTTCTGAAACTTTTCCGTCCAGATCTTTGAACGGACCATCCACGATAGTTATCGCATCGTTTATTGCGAGATCTATCTTGTGCTTTACATTGTGAGAATCCATTCTCTTGAAAAGTTCTTCTACTTCCTTTGGATCAATAGGTACAGCGGCTGCTCCAGAACCGACGAAACCTGTAACACGAGGAGTGTTTCTAACTACGAACCATGAGTCTTCTGTCACAATCATATCCACTAGAATATATCCTGGATAAATTTTTTCTTCTTCCTCTACTCTCTTTCCTCCTTTAATTTTAATTTTTTTCTCAGTAGGAACAATAACATTGAAAATCTTGTCTTCCATTCCTAGGGACTCGATACGCTGTTTTAGATTACGCATAACTGCGTTTTCATATCCTGCGTATGTGTGAATCACATACCAACTTCTAATATTGTGTAATTGTTGTTTAGACATAGGAATTTAATATACTAATATGCGAATAATTTCCGAATCTACAAATGTTGACGAATGAATGCTTCTTAATTTTTCTTATTCGTAGCCATTCGTATCATTCGTTCCATTCGTATATTGGTATGTTTAACTATTAAATAACGAACTTCTCAAGGGTAAGCTTCAACAGGTAATCAAAAAATCCTAGAAAGAAAGAAACAAAAACAGAAATCAAAACCACAACAATAGTAAAACCGACAGCTTGGCTTCTAGTTGGCCAACTTACGTGTTTTAGTTCTCCTTGTGTGTCCTTCAAATATGTTATTAAACTCATAAAATTAATATACCAATATGCGAATGATACGAATCTACAAATGTCTGCGAATAAATGCTTTGCATTCTCTCATTCGTAGCCATTCGTATCATTCGAACATTCGTTGATTTGTATGTTTATCTAATAAAAAACCCCTCGGGGGTATTGAATATAATAATACTCCTATTAAACAAAAAAGTCAATCCATCCAAGGGCAGCCCTTGGATGGATAAGAAAAAGCCCTAGTTTAGGGCTTTTTCTTAAAACTTTCATAATCTGAGGGAATTTCGAGGCGCAAGCTTTAATTCCGACCAAGCTGTACAACAGTACTGCGCGTGGAGGGATTGAAGTGAAGTAACAAAGAAATTCGCCAGATTTGGAAGTTTTACCTAACCTCATATGTTATTGAAACATTTGATACCACCTCATTCTCCCCTACTGGTATCTGTGGAGCAACTTGAGCATCCATTGTTACACTCATACCCTTCTCCATTCCTCCATAATACATTGGGGTTGGATAATCCCCGCCATTCTCATTGAAGCTAACAATTTTCACGAGCTTTACACCAAGAGCTTTTGAAAGTGCCACAGCTTTTTCCTTAGCATCAGTAATAGCCATATCCCTTGCTTCTGCTTGAACCTTTTCCAAATCATCAGTAACAAAGTTAAGACCGCTTATGTTTGATGCTCCGAGACTACCTACCTTTGTCAGAGCTTCACCGGCTTGATCAGTCTTTCTGACTTTTATTAAAACTGTTTGACTAACTTCGTAACCAGTAAGAACTGACTTACCCGGAGGACAGTAGCCTTGTGAACAAGCTACGTCTGTTCTATATTCGTATTTAGGATATGAATTATAACCAGTTGTCTTCACATCTTTATCCTCGATACCCATTACTTTTATGGCATCCAGAATATCATTCATTTTTTTTGTCGCTTTGTCTTGAGCTAGCTTCACTGTTGTTCCTTCTTCAATCACTGAAAAAGAAAACTCTCCAATATCTGGGATAGCAAACGCCTCACCCCTTCCATTTACAGTTATTGTGTTAGACGGATATACTCCCCCACCAATATATCCAAACTCTTTTATTTCTGAAAGAACCTTCATCCCGAGAAAAAGTGCGAGCAAAACTACCGTAGCAAGAACCGCGTTAGAGAATCTCTTCTTTTGAACTCCGTCCATATTTAAATATTGATCCATAAAATTTACCCGCACACTAACTTTCTAGTAATTACTTAAGTAGTTATTTGAAATTCCGGGAAAGTTAGTGTGTGGGTTAAGCTACTTAATAATTAAAATATTCTATCACATCCCGATCCTTTATAAAGTTTGCTTTTTAAAAATTTTAATTGAAATGTAGGATATCAGGAGTCCCAAAAAAATTCCTGTCAAAACGTCACTCGTCCAATGCACCCCAAGATAAACTCTTGAAAATGCGACAACAGATATTCCGACAACACAAAAAATATTTAAAACTACCTGCCAAACTCCATTAAACTGATGACGGAAGATGTACATTATCATTACAAAATAGATGGTAGCGAGTGTCGCGTGAAAGCTTGGAAAACTCTGTCCGAAAAATCCTACCAGACCTTCCGATGGGCGACTAACATCAAAAAACATCTTTAAAAAGTACACTGCCAAACCTCCGACAAACAAAGTTGCAAGGAAAAGAATTATGTATCTAATATTCCTAAATCGATATATGAGAAAACAAACACAGAGTATGATGATAATAAAATAAATAGAAGCGTCAAATAAACTGGTGACGAACTGCATAATTCCAACCAAAAACTCGCTGCGGTCTAAAGAGAAATAGTTTTGAATAAAAATATCGATAGCATTCATAAATTTATTTTTCCCATCGAGCGAAAATGCCACAAGAAAGAAGTCTTTCGCTAGAGGATTGTTTTATAGCAAGCTCTCCCGAAGTAACACTCCCTCCCAAGTCACCAGTTACGGAATCCAGCAACTCTTTGTATGTTAGATGAGAATATATGGAAGCATATCCATTTAAAATAATAGCCACAGGTTCTGCGGATAAAATCTCCCGTATGCGCGAAAGTAGCGGCATCAAATCCGATTCAATATTCCAAACTTCTTCATTTGCACCCTTGCCGTAGACTGGAGGGTCCATAATCACAACATTATATTTATTCCCTCTTTTTATTTCTCGCTCAACAAATTTCCGAGCATCATCCACAATAAGCCTTATAGGTTTATCCTGAAGCCCCGACAAATTCATATTTTTTTTCAACAAGTCCACTGCAAACTCAGAACTGTCTACGTGACAAACATCCGCTCCTGCTTTTGCTGAAATGAGACTCGCTCCTCCCGTGTAACCAAAAAGATTTAATACGGATATATTTCCACCTTCTCGGCGGATCGCCGATGAGGCGATGATTTTCTCCTCTAGCCACTTCCACTGCATTGATTGCTCAGGAAAAACTCCTAGATGTTTTGATGGTAAAAGTTTAAGTGAAAAACTTATCCCTTCTAAATCCATGCTCCACTCAGCACCCGAATCTGTTTTGACTTCCCATTTTCCTGATTGACCAGTTCTTACATACTTGGCGTCAGCCCTATTCCACTCTTCGGTTGTAAGCGATCGTTTCCATAAAGCTTGAGGATCCGGACGAGACAAAACCATCTTGCCATATCTTTCAAGTTTCAATCCGTCACCACTATCCAATAACTCGTAGTCTTTCGATTTGTCCGTGATCAATAGATTTTGCATCCCGTTAGTAGAAAATGACATCGCTCTACGAGCAAAATGTTATTTCAATATTATATGTTATTAATTTTATCTTAGTCATGATTTATTACTTTCTGGATTTATCCAATGTCATTTTACACTACGGGATAGCCCTGTAGTGAGCTTCGCTCTACTACTGGGGCATAATTATATCCTACTCCACAAAAGCAAATGATTTTAAAATCATATCAAAATCTTTTAGTATCTGGTCTTCTGGAGTGATCCACGTTACAGTAAAAACATATACTTCCCCGCCTTTTGTAATTATCACCCTCTCTCCCTCGTACAATCCTGACCATGTATATGCAACTCCCTGTAATCCCCCAGCTGTAGCTATAGAAATTTGCTTACTCCCGATATTCCAATTTCCATCTTGCTTTGCCCATTGTTCTCCCGTTAATTTTTTAGCATTATTGTAAACATTCAATGTGATTGTTGTTGGCCCTTCACGTCCTGCACCTTCAAACCGCCCCTCAATCAGTTCTATATTCTCTTTTGTTCCTTCAACCAAAACTAGAGAGAATTGGGACTTATTTGGATCCGTAGCTTCACTTTCCTTCATGTACAAATTCTCAGGATACTCAAACTTAAAGCTATACAAATAATTCTCATATAGAGACATGCCTGACTTGCCCTTTGGTATCACATCTTCAACTATATTCACCTTGTCCATAGGGTCAGCAACTTCTTTGTTTTTGAAAAAAAAATAACCCAAGGCAATAACTGCGATTGCAATTACTAGCCATATTATTTTGTTTATTTTTGAATGTGGGTGCATAAAGTTTGTGTTAAATAGTGCTTATATTATACACCTATTTAAACGCGTTCTCCTATCTTTGAATAACCCCACCCATTTTTGCACTCTGCTGGTAATTTAGATAATAGTAATCTGATCTACTTAATACTTCCATGGGTGGCTAGAGAGAATCGAACTCTCATTTTTGCTTCCACAAAGCAAAGTCCTGGCCGTTGAACGATAGCCACCATATTGCTTCAGAAAACTCTGAAGATTACTCATTTATAGCAGAAAATTTCCTCCCCGTCGACTGATTCTAACTTT
>SIBV01000019.1 GCA_009694965.1 Candidatus Zambryskiibacteriota bacterium | reverse complement strand
TTTTTCGGTATGGTGGTGGCGGGCGAGGTCGGGTTTCTCCAAAGGAGAAACTGACGGAATTCTAGTGCCAATTCGGTGGACGAAGTTTTGGCAAAACTATTTTTTGGGGAAAGGGTTTGCCAAAACTTCGACTCATTTGTTTTTGAATTTGGATGTCGCAAATGGAAAAGGAGGGGTTTGGGGAGGAATTTTCCATTTGCTCCTCTTTTTGTTTTGGCGAAATTTGGGGCGGACAGAAAACAGAAAAAACAAAATCAATTCAATATTGTCTCGATCATTTCTCTGCTAGTGTTTCGTCCGTGACTACGGAGACCATCCTCGGCATTCGCCTCGGACATTTCCGCTAGGGCTACTCGCGCCTAGATGTCTAGGTTTGGCGCTTCTCCTCGCCATTGCCCGCCTGCGGGCGGGTGGCTCGGGCGCCATGCTGTTTGGGGGAAGGAAGGAATCCTTCCCCCAGCTTCGGTCTCCTCCTCGCAGTGGTTAGCTAGAGTATTCAGTGCTTTCTTTTGTTCTGTGGTCTTTTAGAGCTTTCTGGCTTCGTTTAGTGTGCCTTCGGAGTCCGCCCTCGCACAACCCCCTTTCTCGTTTTCATATTAGAGTTTGGTGTGTCGCTTTCGCTACTAGACTATGAGTCTTCGATAACGGCGGCGCTCATCCTTTAGTCATGGACGCCCTAGCGGAAATGTCCGAGGCTCAAATGCAAATGCGCTTGACCCACCCTCCCGTTCGCGCGCAATATCCCCGCCGTAGGAAAAAGAGGAAACGGCGGGGATGCTCCCTGCAAAAAACATGAGTACGTTACGAAATTCTAATTATCTGATCTTAAATTCTCGTACTATATTGTGTTCACCGCCAATCTCAACATGCTTTAGTTTCTGAAATTCATCAATAATAAATATACTATCGAAACCATCCATTATTTCAGGTGGTGCTTCAGAAAGCATAGAATGCATTAATAATTTTACTCATAGACATATTATATACTTTTTACATTCTATTTTCTATTTTGTATTTAGTGACGGTTGAGATATTTCCATTACCTTTTACTGCATCCAATACTTCCTGTTCTGCACTTAACTCAGAAATGCGATCAAGGATGTCAGAGGATGAGTTGGGGTTGTTGGCAATGACCATCTTCACATAGTCGTTTGCTCCCTCAGCCAAGCGACGTAAAGAGTTTGCTGGTGTTTTAGGATTGCATGCCGACAAAGTTCGGACATTAAAATTTTCATCCATTGATAACAAATTCAAAACAAACTGGTCTTCAGAGTCTGTAGCTTCTTTTCGTTTTCTCTCTTCCGGCCAGCTCGTCACCTCATCTTTTCTTGTTTCCAAGCCGGTATCGATCTCACCACACAGATCGTCTATTTCTGCCAATAAACGCTTACCGCTAGTTGATTGCTCAACCTCGTTTAGTAAATCGTCTATTTGACCAAATTGTGATTCAAAATTTTTGCTCATAGTTTTTAAATTAATCAAATGTTGAATCTATCTGATCTTCAACTTTTCTAATAAAAGCATCTGATAGTCTTTTTACATCGGGGACTTCGACCGCATTTTTGCCCCATGTCTGGGCTATGGTTTGAGCCGCCCCAGCCATTCCAATACCAGTAATTACCATATCTTTTTTATGCCTTTTTATTACCTCTTGAATTGATCCTTCACCAGACTGTCCATCGGTCATGAAATATACAAAATTATATGAGCGTTTAAACTTATCAGTGAACTTGCCCATGCTAGTACAGGCGGCTTCAAGGGTTATAACATCTGGAGTTCCTTGATCTGCATTAAGTAATACCATTTTTTGCAAATCATCTCCAGAAATATCCTGCTCAAAACCTTTGAGGAATGTAAATTGATCAGGACCGCCAAAAGTTACGATTTCTAATGGAATATCGAGTTCTTTGGCAACTTCAACTAACGCCACCGCCAATTTCTTTTCTTGCTCGATAATTTCTCCGCCACAAGACCCCGAATTATCAATAACAAGAGTCCACGCAAGTTGAGGTTTTTCTGGCGGACGCTTTCGCTCAAACGAACGGGGACTTATAACAGTACGGCCTTCTTTTTGGCCAAGTATATTTTGAGTAAAGCCTCTTTGAAGTCTGGCACCTCTACGCTGATTCCTTTCGCGTAGATATTCTTTATCGAGTTTAAATTTCTCAATAAAGAAATCTTTTAGGTCGTTTATAAAATCCTTAGTTGATTCCATATAGTCAACGTAAACACGCAATGCCTCTCCGTCTAATCCTGACATTTCCCGATACATTGCTTCCATTTTAGATTGCTGTTGTCGTTTGAGCTCTTCCAATGTTTCCATCTGTTTTGCCTGGGCTTGAGTAAGTTGAGAAGTCTCAGCTTTTAAGTTTTCACCCATCGACTGGCTCATATCTTTTGCTACAAGATTGCCACTTTCATCTTGAGTAGTGAATTTACTTCCAACCATTTCCTCTGCTTGTCGAAGTTGTTTTAATAATTCCTCATTCGGTTTACTAAACATACCCTCAACCGCTTTTTCATTTGTTTGTCCACCTTTTTGGAATTGGTCATGCGATTGCTCGCCGGATTCTCCAGTTGATTCACCCGATCCTTCACCTGAAGATTCTCCACTTTCCCCAGACCCTTCGCCCTGTCCCTCTCCTTGGCCCGGTTCGCCACCCTCCATTCCACCCATCATTTCAGAGAGCTGTTGCATGGCATCTTGCATTTGTCCGGCCATATCTTGTGGACTTCCTCCAGACTCAAGACTTTGTTGCATCTGATCAAGCTTTTCAAGTAGTTGGTCTATGGCTTCTTGACCAGCTCCCGGCATTCCACCTTGACCACCTTGCTCTTTTGCTTCGTTGAGCATGTCTTGCATTTGAGACAACATTTCTTGCATTTCTTGAGCAGAAGGCATGCCACCTCCAGATTCTGATCCACCCGGTTCACCGCCACCCTCTCCGCCAGGCTGACCACCTTGCGACCCTCCTTCACCACCACCCTCGCCTTGACCCTCTCCCTGTCCAGATTCTGAACCTTGTTCTTGTCCCTCTCCGGATTCGCCATTTTCTGATTCAGATTCTTGATCACCTTTATCCTTATCTGAATCCTCCGACTCGTCTGATTCATCAGATTCATTATCTTGATTTTCTAAAGTAGTATTTATAGCTTCCCACAAATAATAATATTTTTTAGGATCGTGTTGCCCAAATTGATTCAGACGATTCAAATAAAGCCCTTGCATACCGGCTCTATCAACCCCGTTATAAATCATCGGCATTGCCATTCTGTAAAAATGACCCCATTCAATCTCACCATCTTTGACTGGTACAGATTTACTCCCATTACCACCCTTATACCAAAATTTTGCCAAAGGCTTCGGCAGTTGAAAATTAATCAAAAAATTATCACTGAAACTGTTGATACCCAGATCTTCTCGTTGTGATAAAAAGTCTTGAGCTGATTGTGATCCATGTATTGAAAAATCTGGCACATCATATCCACGCTCCATCATTTTCTGTATCATCTTATCCGTGAAGTTTGGATTTTTTTGCTGATAGCCATTCATTAAAAGACGCATGACTGTGCGGTACGCTTTTGATGTGCTTTGGGCAAATGTACGAACTTTTTGTAAATTTTCTAACTGCTCAGGAGTTAGTTCTGCTTCATTGATGCCGTATTCTTTAATGTTATAAGTTATTGGTCCTTCTTCCGGCTTTGCCAGTTCTTCTTCCAAAGCTCCGCTTTCTGCAATTTGTTTGGCAACTTCTTCTAACTGCTCCAACTGTTCTTTTAATTTCTGCAATTGCTCTTCCGTGATCTCGTCCACACCGGCCTCTTTGGCTTCCTGCATCGCTTTTTCAGCTTCAGCTTTCATCTGCTCGGCCTGTTTGCCGATCTCTTGCATGGAAGAGGGCTTTTGTGGCTTTGGAGCTTCGGGCTGTTGACCTGGTTTCTGTAATTTTTCTAATTGCTCTTTAGCCTGCTGAAGTTGCTCTTGAAGATTTTCTGCCAAAAGACTTTCCTCAGCTTTTCTTTCCTGTTTTTCCGCAGGACTGAGTTCTTGTTTTTGCGGTTGCTTCGATTCTTTTTTCTGTTTATTTTGCGATTCTTTAGACGGTTTTTTACCAGCCTTGCTCTGAGGTTTTTGTTTCATTTTTTCCATCAGCTTCTGCATTCTTTCCTGTATCTCTTTGGCTTGCTGTGCTCGAGCAGAAGCTTCCGGACTCATTTCCGATTTCTTATCGTTTTTCTTGTCGCAAGTCTTACCAGTTTCCGATTCTGTTTGGGATGGACCGGACAGAGCAACTAATTTTGAAAATTTTGGCCAGATAAAATCACGCACAAGCTGAACTTGTTTTTTAGGCACTGCCATTTTTACGCTTTGATCCAAAACAGATCGTGTTTGCTTATCAAAAATTTCTTGTACCGCTGGATGAGCACTTTTCAAAGCTTGCTCAAATTGCTCAGACTGAACGAGTCCCACCTGAGAAAGTGAGTAGAGGAGTGTAAGGTCAACCGCTTGCTTATAAGGTGCAGATTGAGGAATACCATTCGCAATTTCTTGCGTGTTAATTTCTTGTTCATACAAAGCACGGAAGTTTTCCTCTGGCTGATCACTGTGTGAATTCTGCATCTCCAAATAATTGACCGATGCTTCGTGAGTTGCTTCTACCAGCGATGTCAGAAGCTCCGGAGCAACTTTATTTTCATAACACCAACCACGCAAAGCATTTAATTCACCATCAATTGGGTAGTTTAAATTTCCAATTTCATGTCGAAGTTGTGCATTAACAACTCGTCTATCGCCAGCAAGCGATTCGCGAGGATAAATAATGACGTTAGGGATATCTGTTGAATTATCCGGACTTTTTGCGACACCCCAAGAATCACCAGCCATAGCTTGTACTCGGACTTTTCCGGAGAATCCCTTCTGCTCAATTCTGCGAACTAAGCCGTGCGCTAAAATCGGGATGATCTCATTGAGATCCCGTTCAGCTTGGGACACTTCCGGTTTAGGCGGATGTTCCGGTGTAAATTGTGGGCCGTGTGATTCTATTGACATAATATTTACTGTTCATTTCTATCGGATGCCTTCGGCAAGAATTAACATCATTGCATCCTTATCAGTCTTGCCACGGCGATAGGTGTCAGTGTGTGGCAGATAAGTCATGGCAATGGCGTATTGAGCAGGATTCCAACCAGCTTTCCAGTTTGGCATTTTGGAAAGGTCGGCCTCCCAGAGATGGTTTTCGGAATAAAAACGAGCCGCCTCAATCGATCCACGAAGGGAGATGTCTCGTTCCATTCTCGTTTCGCCAGTTCTTGTTTTATAGGCGTCAACGACTTGGCGAGTACGATCAGAAATCGCCACAATATTCTTTAGGTCTTTCATAATCTTCACAGTTGTCGCATCAAGTGAGATTTGTGCTCCCACACCATTGATCACATAGTCCCATGCTTTGCGGAATTGTTCGTCATCAAGATTTTTAAGAGGACTGACATTCTCTTTAAGAATAAGAGCTTCGTCATGAGTGAATTTTTCTCTATTGGTAGTTGAATCAGTTTCTCGGAATGGAGGATAACCCATGGTCATGATATTTGAACGGTCATCAATTGTTTCCGGCAAATCTTCAACACCGTCATATTCAGCTGGGTTCATCAGACCGACAAAGGTCACTCCCGGAGCCGCCTTGATAACCTGATCATTTAAGAAGACAGTGCGATCGCCATCAAATAAGGAGTTGAAAAATTTCGCAACATTTGGTCTAAGCAGGTTTAATTCATCCAATTCGAGAACAGCATTTGGCGTGGTTACTGCTGTTAGAATACGAGTAGGAATTCTTACTACTTCGCCGTCAGAAAGTTCTACGTCATAGGTAAGGTCACGCTCTTCTTTGTCAGGGGAGCATGCGTATCGGAATAAGGGTCGATTTGTCTCACCACAATAAAAGTCAGCCAACTTATTTTTACCAGTACCACGAGGACCGACAATCACCGTCATACCTTTGGCGGTTAGTTTCTCCCACTCCGGTGCTTTTTTATTTTCTACCAGATCCTCAAGGTAAGCATTATTGCCAAGACCAAGTTGGCGATTTACCAATGTGGCAAACCATGCGAATTTTTGTTCAAAGTAAGGTGTAAGCTTGAAATGAGTATCATGAGGTGGAATAAATTCATTTAAACTTTCATCAATTGAACGTAAGAATTGCTGGGTGCGGATTATATCCGATGCACGTTCCGCAAAATCATCCACATCTTCGATTCCAGACCCATTGAGTTTAAGAATCTCTTTTAATTTTTCCGGATCAGTGAACGCTTCAATTTGAGATCCCAATTGTTTTGCTTTTTCATCATAGTCTGCATCATCCGGATTCAATTCACCATACTGTCTTGCTAACTCACCAAGATTGGTTAACACTTCGTTGAATGCTTTGAGTTCACCTCGTCCTTCAAGAACGGCATCGACAGATTCCAACCGCTCGCCTCGATGTTTTTCGGAGAAGTTCATCAACTCTCCCGGCTTAGCAATGTGCGTTAAGCCGTGAGCATCTTTAACAAATTTTACTTCAGAAAATTTCTTACCACCTGATACAAAAACTTTGCCGGGGACAGCATTCCATTCCGCACTTTCTTCTGGTGTTTGGCAAACAGGGATGTGGACTTTGCCGATAGTTATATATTGGCCAGCTTGAGCAAACTGTCGCTCTGGTTCATCGGTCTTTGTTGCAACGGCAGCTTCTCTCCTTCGTACAACATGCAATCCTTGTTTTTCAGTTTGGGCAACAGGTTTTTCTTCTACGACTGGCTCAGGCTCATTTTGGATACTTGTCTCTAAGGCATCAAGCTCTTCCAACGATCCTTCCAGTGCCGTGATCATCTCATCTCGGCTTTTACCAGCTGTACTTTTCCATTCTGAAGGCAGAAGACGAGCTTTTTCTAAAGATTGCAAAACCTTTCCTCTTTTTTGAGAAATTTGTTCAGGTGTAAGTTTTTCCGCCACTGGTTGAGGTGGAGGCGTTTGTTCTTGTTGTGCCGGATTAAATTCAAATGATTCTTTCATATATTTATTGGTTGGTTTCTATCGTCTCTTTTAATGAGGAGACGAGTTCGTGAACGACCTTTGGAGATTCCTTTGGGTAATACAATAAGACCTTATCATCAGCCGGCACGACTCTGATATGGCCTTCGTAACCCGGGACTCCGAACAGCCAACGGCCGACTGTATCGACAGCAATTTTTTTACCGTCATTACTTTCGCCGTGAGCATCGCACTTTACTGATTGATCGTAGAGGGGCAGTGTGCGAGCCTTCTCTTGTATAAAAACTTTCGCTGTCAATCCGAGCGACTTTGGCGTTTGAATGTCAACCAACATATCAAGTGCCATTGTGTCATTCGGTAACGTTATTGCTGTTTTTTTCATATGTTTAAATTAATTTATTATATTACTATTTCTTCGTGACCAGCGGAGAAATAAGGAACGGGAATCTTGTAATTTCTTCGACCGTGAACCCTGCTTCTATTGTCTTTACTGCCACTTCCATATTACCAGCTTTAGCAATTGCGATGACAACATCCAAACCGCCCTTTTTTAGTGATTCTCTCAGCGACTCGGACATGCCATCATCGCTACTACCGTAACGGCGAGATCGGCTACTGTCACCATTAATATAATTATTTACTTCAATGGCTTTATCAAGACGACAGCTTTTAGCAACAATTTTTCTCACATTATCTATTCCGAAGGCATCTATAGATTGGGTGACATAATGTCCTTTACTGTAATCACCGGCGTATTTTTCAAACAAAATTATCTCTTGCAATTTTGTAGGAATTTCTTTTGTTTTGAAAGCATTACCAACATCTAAGACACCACTGAGAACAGATCCTTTGTCAAGAATTTGCTCAACCTCTTCTAAAGTGAAGGTATCAAGGACGGAATCTAAATTATGATATTCTCGTGTTCTTGTTAATTTTTTTGCCAAAGCATGAACGGCTGTAAAACCTGAATCAAGCTGGTGTTTTTCAAGAGCTTGCTTAACCTGACCATACTCACTATAAGCAATACCGTCAGAAAAAATCTTTTCGACTTCCTCTAATGGAAGGCCTCTCAGTGCAGAAGTAAAATCATTTATATCCCTGACATTTTTAGCAACGCTTGCTATCTGTGTGACATCTAACTCATAACCAAATTGTCGAGTGTTGTTCAAAACAGCTACCGCAATTGGCAAATGAACGTCTTGTTTGAGCAATACCCTAATATCATCTAAACTAAACGATCTCATTGAGTCGTCTAATCCATCAATATTATGAGATGCTATTTCTGCAACTTCTACTGGAGACAGATCGTGACCATACTTTTCAGTAACTTTTTTTGCGGTAGTAATTGACTGTAAATTTATACCCTGAGCCATGAATTGTTTAACTTGCTCCAAATCATACATCTTTAAAGCTTCAGTCATTCCATAAAAACTTTTGCCAGCAAGATCGGCAACTTCAGTGAGAGGGACTTCGTAATTAGACACAGATAGGATGTTTCCGACTTTCATCATTGATTCCAATGTGTGTCTCGCGTTTTGATCCTGCCCCTTAGCCTTCTCAACTAAACCGTGTACAAACTTTAAATCTTCCCGTGTGGCCCCACGAGATCCTGCAATAATATCAGCTAGGGCAAATTCAGTAATAGTCTCATCACTCATTCCTAAACGCATCATTTTATGTCCACGCTTTATAGCACCAAGTGGGGCATAATTAATCCAATCAACAATACCTCCAAGTGGTTTACTATTGTAATCACCGCCGGTGTGGTTTATTTTAAAATGTAAATCTAAAGCTTTTTGAGCAAGACTTTTTCTCTTTTCATAACGCTCGTTAACCACCACCTGTCTTTTTTCCAAATCAGCTAACAACTGTTCGGGGGTTCTTTCTTGAAGGCGTGAGACTTCGGCTTCATAGTCGGCTCGTATGTTGGAGATAGCACTCTCATGACGTGCTGTCACAGATTGTAATTGTAGCTCTCTTTCTTCTTCGGGCAGATTGGCTTTTTCTATTTCAGTTTTGGATTTTTCAAATTTATGATTAAGCCGTTCAGTTTCTCTTTCAATCCATCCTTGTTGTTTTTGAACAGCAAAACCATTTTCTTTTGTGGTAAATTCCTGCTTCTTTTCTTGATCATATCCTTCCTTCAAAAGTTTGACCTCCTCTGATAATCTCTTATGCTCGGGAGCATATCTATTATCGCCAGACTTTCCAATAAAACGATCTATGTGTTCAAAATTTGTTTCCTGAATTTTATTTCTCATGCCACGCATCTGACGCATAACCTTATGGCCAAGCTGTCCAGCGGAGATAGCTTCTTTGAAACCAGCGCTATAAGGAGAACCAGACACATTGACTACGCCGTTATACTCATACGCTCCCTCAAGCTTTCTGGCCATTGAAAGGACGGCTTTGTGTTCTAATTGTTCATCGGTTAATTTTTCTTTTTCGTATTTTCTTTGAACATATGCGAGACATTTTTTATAAAGATCTCCCAAGTCAGCGTACTGCCCCAGCGAACCTTCTTGTATACCAGAATAGTACCCAAATAATTCAACGGCACTTTTTATTTTTGTAGCTTGACTGGATGTTTTTACAGCTTTTTCGGCCGAACTTTTGTTGATTCTTTTAGTGGCAATTTTAATCGCTCCCATTTCTGGAGTTCCTTGCATGGATGCATACAACATATCTCTCCACATACCAAGACGAATTGTTTCGGGGGAGGCGTTTGATGCTTCAATAGGATATTCTTTTTCTACTTGTACATACTCATGTTTTTTGTCATCCCATTCCGATTCGGTCTGTTTTTTAATTGCCTTACCAGTCACAAATTTTTGGTAAAAATCCAAACGATTCGCTAAATATTTATATGATCCTTCATGGCCTGAATAATCTTTAATACAAGAAACCGCATCTCCCAAGGACATGGTTCTTAAAATTTCTAATCGTTCAATACTATCTTTAGTTTCGCTAAACTTTTTTATTTTTTCTTCATCCGAGACCCTTTTATCGCCCTCCAGATAGGTGAGCAATTTTTCAAAACTACGACGATCGGGCATCGTTCCTTCCTCTCCTTCCAACGGAGTTTCTAAATCAAGAGCCTTCCGCCATTCGCTTGGATGAGTTATGCCGTCTTTTTCAAGCGAGTGTTGGATCGCTTCTTTGTCTGTCATTGATTTTTGAAAAAATCTTTCACTCATACTATTTTTTGATTAAATCATCAACACTAACATTAAGCGCCTTAGCTATTTTTATAAGTGTATCAATGGTTGGGTTTATATTCGCCCCAGACTCAATTTTAATGATCGTATTGTAAGTAACATCAGCTAGTTTAGATAGCCTATCTTGGGAAATACCCACTTTGTTCCTATACTTTTTTATGTTGTCCGAAATGTTACTTGCATTCATAATAATATATTACTATAATTGAATTACTAGCTATTTAACCTTGCTGAATATATTATTATGATATCAAAAATTATGAGAACAATCAATCTAAAAAGAGACCTGTCCGCCCCGAATTCCCCCAAAACAAAAAGAGGAGCAAATGGAAAATTCCTCCCCAAACCCCTCCTTTTCCATTTGCGACATCCGAATTCAAAAACAAATGAGTCGAAGTTTTGGCAAACCCTTTCCCCAAAAAATAGTTTTGCCAAAACTTCGTCCACCGAATTGGCACTAGAATTCCGTCAGTTTCTCCTTTGGAGAAACCCGACCTCGCCCGCCACCACCATACCGAAAAA
>SIBV01000018.1 GCA_009694965.1 Candidatus Zambryskiibacteriota bacterium | reverse complement strand
ATTTTTACGTCGATATTAACACCAGAAGGCAATGACAAGTTTGTCAGAGCTTCCATAATCTTTGGAGTAGGATTGATGATATCAATCACTCGCTTGTGCACTCTCATTTCAAATTGCTCTCGAGCGTTTTTGTAAACGAAAGATGATCGGTTTACAGTGTATTTCTTGATTTCTGTAGGAAGAGGAATAGGTCCTTCTACTTTTGCGTCATAACGAAGTGCTGTATCGATGATTTGCTTTACAGACAAATCCAAAATCTTGTATTCGTAAGCTCGAACTCGGATTCGCAGTTTTGAAATAACATCCGCTTTAGCTGGAACTTTTACTGCCTTAGTAGCCGCTTTCTTAACTGGAGCTTTTTTTGTTGTCGCTTCTTTTACCATATGTATTGGAAGAATATAGCAGATATCTATTTATTATTCAAGTGTAGTAACAAAAAAGCGACACATTTGTGTCGCCGATGCAGTTAACCTCCCCTGCTAGGAGTACTCTTTTTTGGAAGAAGTACACGAATCCAATGGAACTACTTGCCGAGGCGAAACACGAGCTCATTCGTGCTATCAAGATCCCACTCGACACCCGAAGCCAACCAATGGCTGTAGAGTTGACACTTGGAGCGAAAACTCCCGAGCTCGAACACGTATGGAGAGCCATGCGAATCAGTGATCTGCTTCATGGCTATCAAGCACACGCCACGCTCCGACGGATCCTTCAAGGCAAGACGTATAGCGGGACCGTCACAGGGCTCGCAGAGCGAGTGACCAAGTTGCTTGATGCGCGCCCAGATGTCCGCAATCGTCGGCTTCTCTGTGAATCCGAGATCACGCACCCTGACACGGGCAAACCTGATGATCTCCTTCTTGCCAGGCTTCCATGCGTCCTGGGACATGATGTCGTAATCGGATCTTGTGGCGACCATGTTGTTCACTTCGAACTTCGTGAAGAGCTCGTCCTTCGACTTCCCGCCAACCTCGATCTCGAGATAGACTGGAAAGGTCTTCGCCTTCATCAACTTGTGTATGAGAGCAACCTTTACGGTCGCCTTACCAGCCAGAATGCGCTCGACGGCATCCATGCCACCAATGTTGTTCACGAGCGCCTCGATCTGACCCAGGTTGAGGTTTGAATACTTCATAGCACTCTCCAATCCGACTGATAGCCGGAAAGCTTCTGACTGCCCGCCAGTTTAGGGACCTAGCACGATATGCACCAGGATTTACTTCTTTATATATTATACCACCATATGTAGCATTTTGTCAAATAAAAAAGCGACACATATTGTGTCGCCGATGCAGTTAACCTCCCCTGCTAGGAGTACTCTTTTTTGGAAGAAGTACACGAATCCATTTGTTACTACTCGCTCTACTGAACCTTCTTGATACCCTTCGCGAGATCGTTGATGATCCCGAGAATCGGCGAGGTCTTGAGCGGTATGTTGATCCACTCTTTCTTTACTGCAGACATGTCCTCCTGGTCCCACTGATATGAGGCCATGACAACCCGTCCAGTGTCGGCGATCTCGATGACCACCTCCCATGTGAGAGAACTGCCAAGATTATTGTAGGTTGGCTTGGCACTGACAATCATGGCGAGACAGTCCATCAAAATGAAAAAACTCTCGTCCTCCATGCGCTTGGGCTCAACACCTGGCTTGGTATCGAGCTTCATGAAGAGCTCCATTTCTTCTGGAACCTCAGTGTCCTCTGGAAGCACAACGCCGTAAGTTCCGTCCCTGTACAAGACGCAGAGGTTGTTTTCCTGGCCATCCACGTCGTGCCTGGGCTCATCGTCTCTCCCTGAAAGGAAGAGTACGAGGTTGGTAAACGCCGTGTTTTCAACATCCCTCAACTTAACAATCATATTTGTCTCCACCTATGTCACATCGTGACAAGATATAAATAGCCTGGGAACATCCCAACGCTATCTACACGGAATTATAACATACGATATACGTCTGTCAAGCATAAAAATACCCTTATTTGTTCAACTATATAGGGGTACCCTATGTAGTTGCAGACCTCTGCCAATCCAAGGGCTGCCCTTGGATTGAGTATATTTTGATGTAATAAAAAAAACGACACATATTGTGTCGCCGATGCAGTTAACCTCCCCTGCTAGGAGTACTCTTTTTTGGAAGAAGTACACGAATCCATTTGTTGCTATTTCCGGGAAACGAGATAAGATCCTTCCTCGATCACATAAAACGTATCGACTACTGGATCGGCATTGATGTAGGTGGAGCCGTAGGGACCTGGTGTCGTTGTCACAACCCACAGATTTCCGTCCTTACCTCTAATAAAAGCGGTAAAGTCATTAAAAGAACCTTCGTTCTCTTTGATAAGCATGAGGAATTGAAGCGGGTTAATCTCTGCCTTATCCCCAAGCTTCTCCAGAACCTGCCTGCTCGGCGTCTCCTCTTCGAGTTTGTTGACGACAATCTCGGTTTCACCTACCTCAGGTGATTCCAAATCGTAGAATTGCTTCATAAACCTGTCGTAATGAGTCCCATTGATGCGGAGCTCGTTGACAACGAACTCAAAAGTGAGCCTTTTGGTAGGTTGAGCCATCATCAGGCCCGTACCAATGAAGGTAAAGATCTGACCGAAGACTACTTTGCCCTTTCCTCCGATGAACAGGAGGAACTTATCCCAACCGCCCATGCGGTTGATGCAAGCCTCTACCTGCCCTGCTGTAACATCTGGATACTTTGCCATCTGAACTCTCCTTCGGCTGAAAGCCGAGAGCTTCCCTCTGCCCGAGGTTTTGGGACCTTACACAGATTGTGTCAGGATTTACTTCTTTATTAATTAATGCACCATTTATACCATTTTGTCAAGCATAAAAATACCAGCATTTGTATAGCAAAAAACCACCAATTGGTGGTTTTTTGTTGAACTTTCACAATTTGGATGCAGTTCTAGGCGGAAAGTGAAAAAGGATTCGAGCCTGCCTGAGTGCGCAGGTGAGAATAATTTTTTGCTTTCCAACAACGAAATGCACCAAATTTGGAAGTTAACTATGCGATGATTTTTGTAACAACTCCCGCGCCTACAGTCTTCCCCCCCTCTCGAATAGCAAATCTAGTATTATCCTCTAGCGCAACTGGTGCAACTAGTTTAATTTTGAAAGTCACTGTATCTCCCGGCATAACCATTTCTACTCCTTCGTTTAGAGTCACATCTCCTGTAACGTCTGTAGTTCGGATGTAGAATTGTGGTTTGTAACCAGAGAAAAATGGAGTGTGTCGTCCTCCTTCTTCTTTCTTCAAGATGTAAACTTCAGCTGTGAACTCTGTGTGTGGAGTTACTGACTTTGGCTTAGCGAGAACTTGTCCTCGGTGGATTCCGTCCTTTGCCGCACCTCGAAGTAGAATACCTGCGTTGTCTCCCGCTTGTCCTTGTGCAAGTGACTTGTTGAACATTTCAATACCAGTCACTGTGTATTTTGCAGTTTCTGTTAATCCAACCACTTCAATTTCTTCTCCAACCTTAACAACTCCTCTCTCGATTCTTCCTGTTACCACTGTGCCTCTTCCTTCAATAGAGAAGATGTCTTCAACTGGCATAAGGAATGGCTTGTCCAAGTCTCTTTCTGGAATTGGGAAATATGTATCAAGAGCTGTTGCTAGATCTAGAACTTTCATTGCCCATTCGTCTGTATTGTCTTTTGACTCAAGAGCTTTAAGTCCTGAACCTCTGATAATAGGAGCACCTGCACCATCAAAACCTTGCTTTGTAAGGAGTTCTCGAACTTCCTCCTCAACCAAATCAATAAGTTCTTTGTCAGGCACCATATCGCACTTGTTTAGAAATACAATTATCTTTGGAACTCCAACTTGTTTTGCAAGAAGAACGTGCTCTCTTGTTTGAGGCATCACTCCGTCTGTAGCTGCTACTACGAGTACCGCGCCGTCCATTTGAGCGGCACCTGTAATCATGTTCTTTATATAGTCAGCGTGTCCCGGTGCATCCACGTGTGCATAGTGACGAGCTGGTGTCTCGTATTCACTGTGAGAAAGCGCGATAGTAATACCACGTGCTTTTTCTTCTGGAGCTGAGTCGATTTGGTCAACTCCTTTTACTGTAGCTGAATAGCCATTTCCTGCACGAGCAAGAATGGTTAGAATAGCTGCTGTTAATGTTGTCTTTCCATGGTCAACGTGACCGATGGTGCCGACGTTCAAGTGCGGCTTACTTCTATCAAAATCTGCCATATGTTTTTATTGTTAAATAATTTACAATTTTTAATTTCCAATTTTCAGTGAATTTTCAATGTATCAATATTGAAAATTGAGACATTTAATCATTGATTAAAAATTGAGAATTGTAAAATTGAAAATTCTATTAATTTATAATTCTGCCATTTTGGAAACTCCAAAAACTCAATATTCGAGACTACCTGAATTTTGGGAACTTCCTGTAGAACTCACTTATGTGACGCATTTCTTAAAAAGGTTTCCCTCTCTACGAGAGCTGTACACCTTTCGCATTTTGATTACAAAACGCTCAAGGTCTTGCGGTTGGGTCCCAAACCCACCCTCACCTCTCACTACATCCAAATTAGTAAGTTCTAACTAAAACAGTCGCGATAAAGCGACAAGGTCAATAGTAGTCAAAAAATAAACAATAGTCAAATATTTTTACGCGACGCTAACAAACAAATCATCCTTGAGGTTCATCCTCTCATCTTCCAACAAAATATCAAATGTGGGTATTTTTAATTTTAAAAAATTTAAAACGTCATTTGTTGTGGTTTTGTCTTCATCCAAAAGTAAATCAAGTGATGTCTGCTCCTTTTCTGACAATATATCTAGTGATTTAACTAAAATTGCTTGATAAATTATTCTACCAAAACGCTCGATCATTTCTACTTGATCTTCTTTAGGTAGTGATCCTATTTTACAATAATCTATTATTTCTTTTGATATGAGCTCATTCATCATTTTATAATCAATTTCTTTTTTCTGCTTTTTCTAATATTTTTCTTTCTAGATCAGTCCAAGATTTTTCTGTTTCTATCTTTAGTAACTGTTTTTCATTTTCTATAACTTCTAAGACGTGCTTAGTTGCAGTTCCGTTACTTTCTTTACTAAGGTTTTTTATTAAAAGTGTAAATAGATTTTTCTTTGCTCTTCTATAATCTTCTTCTGAATCTTGCAAATCCTCAGGTTCTGACCTCTGAGGCATCTGCTTTTCTACTCCTAAATTAGACATTAACCCACTGAAGACAGTTTTATTTTTTCTATTTTCACTTCTCCATGCAGTCAACCTCTCAACATAATCAGAACGTGCTGTATTTAGTTCCTCCTGTAACTGCTCTAATGTTTTTTCTTTCTCTACTTCTTTTTCTATACCCAATAATTCTTTGGATGTTGGTTTTGTAGAGTCACCTTTATCTATAAGTCCTAAAAGTAATTTGTAATCTTTTTCTTTAATAAGTTTTTTTTCTAGAGCACCCTCTAGAGCTTTCTTTACATCCTCTATAGATCTAGCTGACTCAAGTCTAAAAAATTTAACGGAAACTAACTTGGTCGAGATTCTTTTATCTCCTACAGCAAGTTTTTCATCTATCAACTTATTAAAAAAATCCAAAAAACTTTTGCTAGGTTTAAAACTTTTATCTAATTTTGGTGATGCTTCTACTCTATCTTCTATTATAGGCTCCCCCATTTGATATTGTAGGTCAACATCAAATTCTCCCGGCAAAAGTGGTTTTGGAGTTTCGTTCATGCAAACATTATATCTTCTTTAAAAAATACTAGCAAAGAAAAACTCCCAGTTGTGGGAGTTTTTCTTTTAATGACCTTAAAAATCTTTTAAACTAAAGAACCTCTGAGGATTTTTGGCCAAGGTCGCTTATAAATTTTAAAAATAATTCGAGCCTTAGTTAGCGCTAAGGTGAGAAGTGATGTTATCACTTCGCAAGACCTTTAACATTTTCAAAATGTTAAAGGTATACTGTTCCTGTAAGGAAAGAAGAATTTTTAAAATTTAGAAGATGAAATTGGACAAAAAGACCTGAGCTGTGACTACTTTCTAGTCTCCACTATTATTTTTTCAACGTTCGGCGGTACTACCTCATAATGATCAAACTCCATCTGCACACTGCCTCTTCCTTGTGTCATAGAGCGAATATCAGTTGTGTATCCAAACATTTCTGACAATGGCACCTTTGCATGTATAACTCTGAGCATTCCTCTCTCTTCCATTCCTTCGATTTGTCCTCTCTTTCCTGATAGTGAACCTGTAATATCACCCATAAATTGCTCTGGCATGATAGCCTCCACTTTCATAATAGGTTCAAGTATTACAGGCCTTGCTCGCTTTGCCGCATCTTGAAAAGCTTGTGATGCTGCGATCTTGTAAGCAATTTCAGAAGAGTCCACATCGTGGTACGATCCGAAAGTAAGCTCACAGGAGATATTGACCATTTTATATCCCGCTACAATACCTCTATCCATAGCTTCGTGAACACCCTTTTCAACTGCTGGAATAAATTCTTGTGGAATCACTCCTCCTTTGATTGAGTCAATGAATTCGAAATCCTCGTATCGCTTTGTGTTCTTTGGAATCTTTGCACCTTCCTCAAGTTTCTCAAGAGGTTTGATAGTTATCTTCACGTGACCGTACTGACCCTTACCTCCAGTCTGCTTGATGTATTTGTGTTCTGCGTCCGCTGTGCCGAGAATTGTCTCTCTGTATGCCACTTGTGGTTTACCAACGTTTACTTCGACTCCGAACTCTCGTTTCATACGATCAACCATAATTTCAAGGTGTAACTCACCCATTCCTGAAACGATTGATTCTCCTGTGTCTGTGTTTGATGAAATCACGAAAGTTGGATCTTCATCAGAAAGTTTCTTAAGCGCCATACCCATCTTTTCTTGGTCTGCCTTGGTCTTCGGTTCGATTCGAAGACTCACGACTGGTGCCACGAACTTGATAGGGTCTAGAATTATTGGACTATTTTCGTCACAAAGTGTGTGAGAAGTCTTTGCTGACTTCAATCCCACAGCTGCGGCGATTTCTCCTGCAAAAACTTTCTTCACTTCTTCTCGCTTGTCTGCCTGTAGACGCACGATACGTCCAAGTCTCTCTTTTTCACCTGTTGTTGAGTTATATATATATGTACCTGCTTCAATACTTCCTGAATAAACTCGGAAGAATGTTAGCTGTCCTACAAACGGATCGTTCTGAAGTTTGAAAGCCAGCGCTGAAAAAGGTTCCTCGTCAGAGGCATTTCGGAAAATTTCTTCTCCAGTCTTTGGATCAATTCCTCGTGTAGGAGGCATGTCTAGCGGTGACGGCAGGTATTCCACCACAGCGTCTAGAACTAGTTGCACGCCTTTGTTTTTCAAAGCTGAACCAGCAAATACTGGAATAATCTTCACAGCCAAACATGCCGTTCGCAAAGTTTTTTTGAGTTCTTCCATTGTCGGCTCCTTTCCTTCTAGATACATCGCCATTTGAGCGTCATCTTGTTCAACGATTTTCTCAATCAGTTCTGCTCGATATTTTTGTGCCTCTTCTAGGTATTCAGCAGGAACTTCTTCTTTTCTGATAGTCATTCCCATATTTCCTTCGAAATAAACTGCCTTCATAGTCAAAAGGTCGATAACTCCCTCAAATTTATCTTCGAGTCCCATTGGGATTTGCATTCTAACTGCATTCTTGTTTAGTCTGTCTAAAATAGAAGCGTAGCTCCTCTCGAATGACGCTCCAATACGATCAAGTTTGTTGATGAAACAAATTCTAGGAGTCATAGCATCGTCCGCATATCTCCAGTTAGTTTCTGATTGAGGCTCTACTCCAGCCACTCCGTCGAATACCACTACCGCGCCGTCCAAAACTCGGAGACTTCTTTTTACTTCAGCCGTAAAATCGATGTGCCCAGGAGTGTCGATAACATTGAAACGGTATTCTGGCTTAGCACCCTTCTCTTTGAAAGTTGGATTCCAGAAACAAGTAATAGCCGCCGCTGTAATAGTGATACCGCGCTCTCTCTCCTGCTCCATCCAGTCTGTCACAGTCTCACCCTCATGCACTTCACCGATTTTGTGAGTCATTCCTGTATAGAATAAAACTCTTTCAGAAGTTGTTGTCTTTCCTGCATCAATGTGAGCAATGATTCCGAAGTTTCGGACCTTATCTAAAGTGTAATCTCTGTTCATGAATTTAATATACGAATATGCGAATATGCGAATTATGCAAATCTACGAATGGTTACGAATAATTATAGAAAACAAAAAGCCCGTAGGCTGACAACGAAAACTATATACTAAAAGTGGTTACGTTGCAACGAAATCCAGTGTGTGTTAAAAATACCTCGGAGTTCAATATGAACATTTCCGATTTGAAGACTAAGTCCATAAGAATCAACCCTTATGGACCAGGATGCTCTGAATTATGGCCTCCAGTTGAAGTGGTCCAAAAATCAACTGGAAAAACCGTAAGAATCTACGCCGTCGATGAAACCGGAAGGTTCCCAGACCATGTCCGTATCAACGAAGAGCGCGGGTGGTGGCACATTTCGGCTTTTGAGTTTCTACCTGGAGAAGCCCCGAACAACGAGTAAAGGGGGCCGAGGCCACGAGCAATCGTGGCCTTTCGACTATATAAATAAAATGCTCGGAGGATTTTTTACGAAAGTCACGTATAAAATAAAAAACATATTCAATAAGAAAAAACTCCTGAATTAGGAGTTTTTTCTTTACCACACACTCTTATATTTATAGGGACCAAACTAATCGATAGGTGCATTGAAATCTTGAGGTATCCCAGCCTTTATCCTTCTAATAAAAACGAGAATTCGTTTCATGTCTCGAGGTTCTAGGTGTTCTAACGCCTCCGGCATACCCCTCATTATTTCTGCCTTCTTGTCGATAAGATCCTGCTTTTCAAATCCCTCTTCCCATTGTTTATCTGTCAGAGGTGTATATCCTTCTTTCATTATGTTTTATAATTAAAGTTAATTGATTTAATTTTACCCCCCCACAGGAATTGCAAGGAATAGCAAAAATTCGTTGTAAGATGAACGGGCTCAGAGGGTTTTTGCTCAGGTCGCGTATCCCTAAGTTTTCATAATTTGAGACAAGGTCGCTTATAAAATTAAACCCTACCCGGAAGATAAATGATTGGAATCATTTATCTTCTCGACCATGCGCTATTTTATTTATTTTGCTTAGTAAAAAAGCCCCGAAGGGCTCTTTTTTACCAAGCGAAATGGGCGAAAGCTTTATTGGCCTCAGCCATTTTGTGCGTATCCTCTCTCTTCTTCACTGCCTTACCTTCGTTCTTCGAAGCAAGAATGATTTCATCGGCAAGACGACTTGCCATAGGAGCACCTTTTCCTCCACGAGCTGCATCAATAATCCACTTCATAGATAGGAAAACTCTTCTTTCTGGTCGAACTTCTCTAGGAATTTGGTAGTTTGCACCTCCAACTCTTCGTGAACGAACTTCTGTAAGTGGACCTGTGTTTTTTAGAGCTGTATCAAAAACTTCCATAGGATCTGCAATCGTAGCTCCGCCTTTTGTCTTAATAAGCTCGAACGCATCATAAACAATCTTTCGAGCTGTTTCTTTTTGACCACGAATCATTATGTAGTTGATAAATTTACCAACTTTTTCTGAGTTGAATACATGGTCAGGTCCCGCTATGTTTCTGTTGGTTACTTTTCTTCGCATTTGTTTTTATTTGTATTGTATTTACTTGTGAACTATTTAACTATCAAACTTTTTTACTTTGCCTTAGGCTTCTTTGCTCCGTAGCGACTTCTCCCCTTCATTCTCTTCTCTACTCCAGTAGCGTCTAGCATACCTCGAACAATAGTGTATCGCACTCCAACATCCTTTACTTTCCCGCCTCGTAGCATCACAACTGAGTGCTCTTGCAGGTTGTGTCCCATTCCAGGAATGTAAGCTGTGACTTCAAGACCGTTGGTCAGTCGCACTCTGGCAATCTTTCGAATCGCTGAGTTAGGTTTCTTTGGAGTCTTGGTTGTTACTTTTATACATACTCCTCTTTTGAATGGAGCAGGATAAAATACTGGTCGGTTTGTCAGAGTGTTAAATCCACGAGTAAGAGCCACTGCTCGTGGCTTCTTTCGAAGTGTTCCTCGCTTCTTTCGGATTAACTGATTTATTGTTGACATTGCTCGATATACTAGAACATCTGTGTAAAAATTGCAACACCTAAGCCTAGAAGCTAGTAAAAAGATGAAACACCCAAAATACTAATGGGGAGATAAGCTGCGACGCAAAGAAAATGAAGAAAAGTAATATATATAGACCATTTCTTTCTAAGAACTCACGAACTCCTTGCATGTGATAAGGAAGTATAGAAAAAAGTATCTTTGAACCATCTAACGGTGGAATCGGCACTAGGTTAAAAATCGCTAATACAAGGTTAATAAATACTATATATAAGAAAGGAGCTTCGAGAGCAGGAAAAAAAGAGGAGCTCAACATTATTCCAAAAAACAATGCTATGAAGATGTTGGAAAGAGGCCCAGCAGCGGCAACCATAGCCTCACCCCACCTTTGATTTCTCAAATTGTAAGGGTTAAAAGGTACCGGTTTTGCCCAACCAAAAACAATAGGAGAAGAAGCCAACATTAATAACCCTGGGATAATGATAGAGCCCATAACATCTATGTGAGGAATTGGGTTAAGAGTCAATCGCCCTGCAAACTTGGCAGTATTGTCCCCTTGTAGATAAGCAGCATACCCATGAGCCACCTCATGAATAATTACTGAGAAGATAAAAATGATAACTTGGAAGATTATAAGTTCTATTTGCATATAATTTTTTCACTATATTACTTTTGGAGTACGCGATTTTTCTGGTGAAAAATCTCTCAAATCCTCGCGCCGTCGCGCTCTGAGCCTCCAAAAGAAATATAGTTCAATATAACGTTAATTTGCAGTAGCAATTATAGTATGATAGCATATTTTGACTATGGCAAAGACATGCGTAATTTCAGGAAAATCATCTCTAATGGGCGGAGGCTACTCCAACAGAACTCGTGCTACCCAGTTCAACCCAACTGGTAAAAAGAGACGCTATGCAAACCTCCAAAAAAAGAGGATCTATATTCCTGAACTTAAAAAGTCAGTCACCCTCACTCTTTCTGCTCGAGCGATCAAGACTATTCAGAAGAACGG
>SIBV01000017.1 GCA_009694965.1 Candidatus Zambryskiibacteriota bacterium | reverse complement strand
TGATAGAAATTTTGTTTGATGTTACATCCGCCTCTTCGGAACCTACAATACTGCATGAGAATTTATTACCATCTTTTTCAACGGTCACTTGAGAACCAATATTTACAATTCCGGTATTATTTGATGAAACAATCTTGGCTTTTTTCAAAAGGTCTTCAAGGTGGTTGATTCTATCCTCAATGGTTGCTTGTTGGTCTCTAGCTTCATGATACTCAGCATTTTCCGCAAGATCTCCTAGTTGTTTTGCGTATTCAAGACTTTCTGCCACTTCCTTTCTCTTTGTACTCTTTAATACGGCTAACTCCTTTGTAAATTCATCGAACTTTTCCCTTGTCAAATATTCGTGTTCATTCATACCTTATAATATTTAAAATTAAATAATTGTGGCTAGTATACACAAATTGACCCCTGTGGTCAATTTAAAATCGAAGGATTTTTGTTTGAGTTCAAGACGGAATGAGAAAATACGAGAAGACTTACTCGTTGTAAGTTGACGAGAATTTTTGACATTCCAACGCAGAAATCGGACAAATAGACTCGATTTACTCAAGGTATTCTGGAGCGTAGATGAATAGCCAGCTGAAAAACTCTCTCATAACTAAGGTCGCGTTGAATTGATTGTTTTTGGAACCTCTTTCCATCACTATGGCATAGGCGTATTTCGGATTCTTGTAGGGCCAGAAACCTACAACCCATGAATTCACTTCACCTTTCGCAACTCCGATTTGAGCGGTTCCAGTTTTTGAGGCAATCTCAACAAACGGAAAATTGAGTGGTGCTGATGTGCCTTCTGTAACTCCAAGTCTCATACCCTCTTTTACAATTGTATAGTGTTTTGGATCTAGTTCTAATACACTTGTAACTTTTGCTGGTGTTAATTTTATATTTTGATTCTTTATAAATGTTGGGACGAGGAGCTTACCGTCATTTGCAATAGCTGCAACTGCCCTAACTGCCTGAAGGGGGGAGACTTGGAAACCATACTGTCCAATTGCTGTGTTGTAGGTGTCACCAACTCTCCACTCTTCACCTTTGAAAGTGGTTTTTTTCCACTCAGGGCTAGGTATCGTTCCGTTTTTTTCTCCAGGAAAAGATATTCCTGTTGTGGTACCGAAGCCAAACATTCTTGAATACTTTTCGATATTCAAAATTCCAATTCCTTTCTGATTTCGAAACCCGCCTCCGACTTCATAAAAATAAACATTTGATGAAACAGCTATTGCTCGCCTAAGATCCACCAATCCGTGCACCTTCCAATCCATAAAAACCGATGGTTTGTCTGGGAAAAATGGATTGGGTATGGTTATGGAACCTGTCGAAAGAATCTGTTTACTTGGATTAATAACACCTTCCGTCAAAACTCCCATTGATACGAAAAGTTTTATAATAGACCCTGGTGTGTAAAGCCCACTCACAACTCTGTTTAAAAACGGGAAGTTGTTTGAGTTTATCCAGGAATTAATTTTCTGTGTGTCCGAGCCGTCAGTCATTGTTTGGGAGTCGTACTGAGGAAAGTTACTCAAAGCCAAAATCTCGCCTGTTTCAACGTTCATAATAACTCCAGCCCCTCCTCTATACCCCGCTCGCTCAGCGATATCAAGGAGTGAGGCATACAAACGTCTCTGCAACCTCAGGTCAATAGAGAGTTCTAAGTTCCTGCCATCGACTGGAGGGTCAACAACAGCCTCTGAAATAACTTCACCCTTAACATCTGTCTCGATTATTTTCGTTCCATTCCGCCCGGATATTTCTGTATCGTATATTTTCTCAAGTCCGTCTTTGGGATCGAACTTAGTTTGATAATAAAAGCCTTTTGAATCCTTGGTGGGATATTTTATATAACCGAGTATTGTAGAAAGTCCTGTGGAAGTTGCATACACACGCAGTGAAAAGTCAGGAGAATCTGGATTGATATCATTCCACACTACAGGAATTTTATTCCTATCATAAATAACTCCTCTGTTCGCATAAATAAGAATCTGATGAAGACTGTTATTGTCGCTCCTCTTGCGAAAACTATCTCCACGAGTAATCTGTAAATCCCAAACCTTATACATGAAAACTCCTCCAACAATTAGAAAGAAAATGAAAAAAGCATTATAAACACCTTGAGAAATTGGTTTTTCTATTCGTCCTTCAAACTGATGAGTATCAAAATCAGGTAAATTTTGTGAATCAAGGAAAATCTCATCTGGATCTATGTCCTGGTTCCTACCGTATCTTTTTCTTTTAAAAATTTTTAATATTTGGTGGAACATACAAGAGTTATAAAGTTATAAAGTCTATAAAGTTGAAAGTGAAAAAATAGGTTATTTGCGGATTTGGGTTTTTATTAGGACCGCAGCGAGAAGAAACAAGGCAGAGATTGATAATCCTATGTATGGAAAACTAAAGGTAGATGAATACAAAGCGTCCAAAAGAAAACCAAAAAATAAAACTTCTATATAAAACTGAGTGTAGAGAGTAAGTCCCGCGAGAATAAAAATCGATAACCACCAAGGCAAAACTATTGTTAAAACTAGAACTATAACGAAAGCCATCGTTCTAAAAAGTGGTGAACTCATAAAATCGATTATAACATATTGCAATTTTTATAAACTTCCGTATTTGGATGCAGTTCAAGGCGGAATGAAAAAATACGAGAAGACTTACTCGTTGTAAGTTGACGAGAATTTTTGATATTCTAACGCAGAAATGCGCCAAATACGGAAGTTTACTCTACTGAGACCCATTGGGTAGAGAACACATTCCCCGGAATCCTCAAATAAACTGTCTTGAACGAACCTTGAGAACTAACATCAATGTAATAAACAGTACCTAGTACACTAGATGAGAACTCAGGATAAACAAAAACGTCACCCCATTGAACATCTGTATCCTTTGGGACTTCTATGCCGAAATTTGCTCCACCTCTTCCCACAAGTGTAAACGAGACTCCTGTTCGCAGAAGAATAGACTCCTGCTTCAAATCACCTTTGGTAAAAAGTTCAACGACTGATGTACTGCCTGTAACTTCTGTTATTTTACCTATAATAATATTTTCACCTGAGTAAACTTTGCTCCCTACAGAAATATTATAAAGAGTTCCAACATCAATAATCAATGTGTCGTATGGCGAGCGAGGAGGCTTCGACAAAACGCGAGAGATTACACGGTTTGAAACAACGTTCCGTCCTAACTGCCTCTTCAGTTCCTCGTTCTCCTTGGAAAGACTTTCTCGATCAATGTCGTTAAGCCTCAAAGTTCGGAGCTCCTCTTCTAGAGTTTGAATCTCTTTTATTAAACTATTTTTAAAAATAAAATAATTTTTTATACTTTCAAAAGGTTTAAATACAAATGCACTTACAGACCACAAAGGTTTTGCAACTAGAAAAGCCGTGCCTCTAGTAAAATTGGGGAAAATCCATCCAAACAAACTAAGAAAAAGAAACAAGCCAACTACTGCGATAATTCTTTCCTTGGGTTCATATTTTGGTCTACTTTTTAGGTGGTAACTCATCTTCGTTTGCAATTAAGATATCCCTATAAACATCAAGGTTTTCAAGGATTATTCCAGTCCCTCTGCAAACCGCAGTTAGTGGGTCCGCCGCTATATGCACAGGTATTTTCGCGTACTCGGCAATAATCTCAGCTAGGCCTTTTATAAGAGCGCCTCCCCCAGTCAGGTAAATCCCTCTCTGCATAACATCGGCCAAAATCTCAGGAGGTGTTGTTTCCAAAACCTCCTTTATTGATTCAATAAGTGTATCGATAGATTGAGAAATAGCCTCTCTGATATCTGAGTCAGTAATAACCACTTCCCTGGGTAACCCTGATATCAAATCTCTTCCTTTTATAGAAGCCTCAAGTGGCACATCCCCTGGCAAAATAGCTCCGATAGAAATTTTTATTGTCTCAGCAGTTTTTTCTCCAATTAATATTTTGAATTCTGAACGCACATAGGAAATAATATCGTTGTTTAGTTTGTCACCAGCAATTCTGAGGTTTTTTGAACGAACAACACCCCCTAGAGAAATAACTGCGATATCAGATGTGCCTCCACCAATGTCGATAACCATATTGCCGACCGGTTCGAGAATCGGAAGTCTGATGCCAATAGCAGCGGCCATAGGTTCTTCCACTATGTAGACTTCAGATGCACCTGCGTTCTTTGTGGCGTCTCTCACAGCCCTTGTTTCAACGTTTGTAATCCCAGATGGAACACCGACAACAACGCGTGGACCCAACAACTTTTTATTATTTTTCTGAGCCTTATTCAAAAGATAAGTAATCATCTCCTCCGTTACCTCAAAGTCAGAAATGACTCCGTCAACGAGGGGCCTGATTACCACAATGTGTCCAGGGGTCCTGCCTATCATTTGTTTTGCATCCTTCCCAACAGCCACAACTCTTCCAGTTTTCTGGTTTACAGCCACAACAGACGGCTCGTTTAGAACTATACCCTTTCCGTGAAGGTAAACCAGGGTATTTGCAGTCCCGAGGTCAATCCCGATGTCGTTTGAGAAATATCTTTTTAGTTGTTCAAGGCTTTTTATCATTTGGGTTATAGTAGCATATTTCCCAAAAACCTCTTTCTCCTTAATATTTTTCTGGAACGCGCATAAATCCTTGTTAGGATTTTGCTCCTCCTTACAGGAGCAGTATACCTTTCACATTTTGATTACAAAACGTTCAAGGTCTTGCAAAGTCTTGACACGACTTCTCACTCGTCACTCAAGAAAACAATCAATGGAATACCATTGTTGTTTTCTAAGTTCCTGTGCAATGTCCCAGAAAAATATTAACTCAACGAGGTTTTTAAAAAACTAATTTAAAATTTTCAAAGCGTCAGCTTCTAGCATCAACTCTGTATCTGTTTTATTTCTATATTTAACTTCGATTTTTTCTACTGCTAAAGTTTTATCACTTACTACAAACCGAACTGGAATACCAATAAGGTCAGAGTCAGCAAATTTCTCACCAGGCCTAAGATCTCTATCATCATACAAAACCGAAACTCCCTTACTCTTCAAATCTTCATATAACCTATCAGCAAAGTCTGAAACTTCTGGATTAACCCCTAATTTTACTAGGTGCACTTCATACGGAGCCACTTCTCTTGGCCAAACAAGACCTTTGTCATCTGAAAAAACTTCAGCTATGACACCCATCAGTCTTGCAGGGCCAATTCCATATGAACCCATAAATACAGGAACCTCCTTTCCATCTTCATCTTTATATGTTAAACCGAGTGCTTCTGAAAATCGTGTACCAAGTGTAAATATGTTTCCAACCTCCACAGCTTTATTCTCCTCAAAATCCCCAGATAAATTTAGCTCCTTTTTAACTTCTTCAGTGTAAACCTCCTTATTTAAAACAGCGTGTCTGGAATCCATATTAAGACCCGCCCCAAGATCATCCTTATTTATATAAACAATATCCTCTCCTGAATCCGAAATTGTCTGAAACTCGTGTGAATACTTAGAAAAAACTCCACCTGAAGCAAACGTAAGGTAAGTCAAATCTCCAAGGCCAGCTCGGACAAAAATATTCTTATATGCTTGTTTTGCCTTCTCATAAAATTCCATATGTTCTTTCTCGTCTTTAGAGAATGAATATAAATCTTTCATAATGAATTCACGAGTTCGCATTATTCCACTTTTTGCCCTAATCTCATTTCTAAACTTAGTTTGAAATTGATACGCATACAAAGGTAAATCCCTGTATGAAGAGATGTGGTCCTTCATTAGTCTAGTCAACGGTTCTTCATGAGTAAAACCCAGACCAACTTCAGTATCGTTTTTTAATTTAGTTTTAAACCAATTGTCTACAACCGCATCGTCCCAGCGATTTGTCTTTTCCCAAAGTTCTTTTTCTTGTAAAGCTGTGAGAGAAAGTTCCTGCCCTCCAATACCATTCATCTCCTCACGAATTATATTGATTATTTTATTTAAAGTCAGGAGCCCTAACGGAAGCATCGCATAGACACCAGACATCTCTTTGTATATGAATCCGGCTTTGATTAGTAATTGTGCATTCTTTGAAATCTCATCTACTGGAGTTTCCTTCCTAGTTTTTGTAAAAAGTTTAGATTGTCGCATTCGTATATAGTATCCCAAAATAGAGGGAGGGTCAAAATACTAATTAGAATTAGAACAACATCAAAATGTCGTTTGCGGTAACTACCACCATAAGCGCAATAAGAAGTAGGAACCCCGTAGCATTTGCCCATTGAACAAATTTAGGAGGTATAGGCCGTCTGATAATAACTTCAATAAGTAGGAAAAATAGTCTTCCGCCGTCTAGTGCTGGAAACGGAAGAAGATTGATTACAGCGAGGTTGATAGAAATTAAGGCGGTGAGCGTAAGTAAGTAAACAAATCCCAGAGCTCTTGCATCAGAAACTATCCCTGCGATTCCCACTGGCCCACTAACTTGCGAGAAATCAGATTTGAAAGCAACAATATCCCACAGGAAATTCCCAAGACCTATGGTAATTGATTTCACTAAGTAAACTGTGGTTTCTGCCCCTTCAAGTAATGCTAAATGTATTGGAAGTTTGAGTGTTCCAACTCTGTCGAGAGCAACTCCGACAAAACTACGCCCAGTATTTTGATCTGTGTTCGGCTTTACTAGAACTGTTGTCGGCACTCCAGCGTCTCCTCTTTTGTATAAAATTTCAATATTTTTACCCTGACTTCCTAAAATAAGTTCTTGTACTTTTTCTGGTTCTAGGTTCTCGTCTTGAAGTCCCAGAGTTCCTGAAGACACAAAAAGAATAGTATCGCCCGCTTGCAACCCGATTTTTTGTGCTGGAGACTCAGGAAAGATTTCTGTTATAACTGTTCTAGCATTTTTAACTTCACCAAAAGTATTTTGACCGACTGATGAAGGAAGACCCATCATGAAACCGAGTGAAATAAGAAGCCATGCAAATAACACATTCATAGTTACACCCGCTATCAAAACTGAAGCTTGAATCCATTTTGGCTTATAATAAAAGCTTTCATGCTTCCTTTCTTCGTTTATTTCTCCGTTGTGTGGGTCTTCTCCAAATATCTTTACAAAACCTCCGAAAGGGATGAGATTCAAGGTGTACAAAGTGTCACCAAACTTTTTTGCAAATATTTTCGGTGGAAAACCAAGCCCAAACTCATCAACTCTGATACCTGATTTTTTGGCAATGATAAAATGACCAAATTCATGGACCAAAATGAGAAGTGCGAGAATGATTAAAAAGATAATTACGGACATAAAAAAGTTTGTAAAGTTCTTAAAGTTTGTAAAGTTGAAAGTAGGCTTGAATGCATTTTTATTTTTAATTTACTTTATAAACTTTATAACTTTTAACTTTATGAACTACTCAGTGATTTCCTTCTCTTTCTTACTGAAAATTTCCTCCATTACCCGAGTGGAATCGTCCAACATTTTCTGAATCTCCGCCTTAATTCTAAATTTCTCATCTTCAGACACTTCCCCTTCTTTTTCTTGTCTTTCTATATCCTTTAGAGCTCGTTCTCTTTCTCCACGGAGAGTCACTTTCCCTTCTTCCAGTTTTTGTTTTGCGATTTTAACAAGGGCCACTCTTCTCTCGGATGTTAGTTCTGGAAATATTACTCGAAGACCCTTGTCGTCAACAGAAACAGATAAACCTAAATCGGAAGTAAGAATAGCTTTTTCAATATCTTTTACAACAGATAAGTCCCAAGGAAGGATTCGGAGACTTCGAGCATCTTCAACAGAAATATTTCCAAGTTCATTAATAGACATAAACGATCCGTAGGCCTCAGCTTTCAAACCATCTAGAATAGTGGGTGTTGCTCTGCCTGTTCGGATAGAAGAAAACTCGCGCTTGAGCCATTCCTCAACGTCCTTCATATTTTGTTTTAGCACATTAAAATTATATATCATATATTAAAGTTGTATTAGTATAACAGAACAAAGTGAAAGTAAAAATAGAATCAATTAAATTGCCTTAGATGCTAGGCGGGTAAGATTTTGCAAGTGAAGCGTACACTAGTACGTTGAGCGCGCAAAATCGAAACCCAACAACGCAGATGAGGTAATTTTATTGATTCTAAACAGATAACATTAAATTTTCTAGTATGATTTTGATTGGCGCGCCTCTATCATAAAGTGACATTCTCGTTTCTTCGCAAACCTTGAGAGACTGAGCTGACTTCTCCACCCCCTTTTTATATAGTTCAGTTTCAATTTGATTCAAAAGTGCTACTGCATCTTGTTTTGTTTTCTCCTCATCATTTATACCCTCTGTAATTTCTTTTACCATAACCAAACGCTCAGCAATCTTCATGTCAAGGACAGTCCTTGACATGGGTTGCGATTTTGAAAAATTAGAAATAACTTGAACTCTAGATCGCAAGGTTGGCAATAAAATATCTTGTGGGGAAATAATAAAAAAATGTGTACCTGGCGTCGGTTCTTCAAAAGTTTTGAGTAATGAATTCTGCGCCTCTTCAGTAATAAAATCGGTTTGAATCACAAAAATCTTCCTACTTGGAAGCTCGGCTTCCAAGTGCTTTTCAAAGCTTTTTCTTCCTGCTGATAGTGCTAAATCCCTGGCTTCATCAATCGTCAATGTTTTGAAATTTACTTGCCAATAGTCTGGATTGCCTGCAATCCTAATTCCTAAATCATTTTCAAAAAAAGAATTCAGTTTTTGTGACACCTCATCATATTTTCCTACTATAAAATAAGCGTGGTGGAGAGTTTGAGATTTTTTGAAGGAATCTATAAGATTATTCATTTACCAAGTATAACAAAATAGTTCTAATTACGAGAAACTCCAACAAGGCTAAGCTTTGTTGGAGTTTACGTCTTTGGTAGACGAGAGGCGTCTAAAAACTTCGGGGTAGTAACTACTTGGCCACTTCCAGTCATAATGCCATTTACCCGAATGTAATAGACGTCTGAGTCCCATCTTATTTGAACTAGTCCCTCTTTAGTTAACCAATCGTGAATTGACTTCCGGTCAGGAAATTCACCAAACAAACAGTTGTCAATTTCAAATCTAAAAACCAAGTTTCACCTCTAAAAATAGACTACCATCATACGGGGAGACTTTCAACCTTAATTATCTCTTTGACATAAGACTCCTTTTGTAAGTATCCAAATGCTTCAACGCAATCCCAGTCCTCCTTACCACACAATACAGTACTTGGAAACGGCGTTTCCAAGTATAATTATTCTATCAAAAACTGAGCTTCTTCCTTATTATTCTTGATCCACTCCAGTGAACTACGAGAAAATTCCTCGTACTCTTTAAAATTTTTAAATTGACCCAAAATAATATCTTTTTTGCAAATCTCCTCCTTTTCCAACCCCGCATATTCTCTCCAGCTTGACTTGGACACGCCGTTTCCAAGTTTATGAACTTGATTGTTGAGGTTAACGTAGACGCTAGTATGCAATAACTGCTCATTGGAATTTATATGAACTGCCTTAAAGGGGCCTTGAAAGAGAACTCCACTACGTTTGTATTTATGATTATAATATTTTGAGTATCCAAGTAATCTGTGCATAAATTTTTCTATACCTTTTTCTGAAACTTGCTCTAAAATAAAATGAAAATGATTTGGATTCAAACAGTAGCAAATAAAATCGACTAACTTGGAAACGCCGTGTCCAAGTTCTATTTTATTTTTATTAAACCTATTTTCGTAAATACTACCTATTGGTTCAACCCTATTGAATTCTTGCATGCTTTTAAAAAATCTATCAAGGTCATATTTGTCATCAAAGATGTTACGTTTATCTACTCCACGATTAAAAATGTGATAGTATTCTCTTTCTGCAAATTCTATTTTTCTAGCCATGAGAATATTATACTACTTGGAAACGGCGTGTCCAAGTAGTTATCTCTCGAGTCAAAACTTTTTCAGAGGTTTTAGTGAGAAAGAGATTTGAAAGTTCTACCTTTTTGAAATAATACTCTTTTTATATGTGTCTAAATGTTCAAGAGCAATTCCTGTTCCCTTCACCACACAATATAGTGGATCCTTGGCGAGAACTGCCTTCACACCAGTTCGACGAAATACCAATTCTGGAAAGTTACGAAGTTGTGAAGTCCCTCCAGTCATGATAATTCCTTTATCAATAATGTCCGATGATAGTTCCGGTGGAGTTTCTTGAAGCACATCTTTGATGGCTTTTATCATCTCTCGCAAATCTTTACTGATCGCTTTCACGATTTCATTAGTCTTGATTTCGACACTCCGAGGAAGGCCTGTCACAAAGTCTCTTCCTTTTATGGTCATCGTTAATTCTTCGTCAACAGGAATCGCTGAACCAACTTTTATTTTTATGTCCTCCGCCGTTTTGTCGCCGATACCTAGGTTAAATGTTTTCTTTATGTAGTCCGTTATCGCATAATCAATTTTGTTCCCCGCGCATTTTACAGATGTCGACGAAACTATTCCTCCTAGTGAAATCACCGCGACGTCAGTTGTTCCTCCACCAATATCAACAATCATATGCCCCATTGCCTCGTGAATCGGGATGCCCGCTCCTATCGCAGCTAGAATCGGCTCCTTTACAACATAGGCATTTTTAGCCCCAGCACGAATCGCCGCCTCTATAACTGCTCGTCTTTCTGTTGATGTTACTCCTGCCGGAACAGAAACTAGTACTTCTGGCTTCACAAAATTCCACTTTCCTAGAGCTTTGTCCATATAATACCGAAGCATTGCTTCTGTCACTCGATAGTCAGCAATAACACCGTCTTTCATAGGTCTATAGGCAATGATATTTTCAGGAGTTCTGCCGATCATCTCTTTGGCCTCAAGGCCTATAGCTATTATGCGATTGTCCTCTTCGGAAACAGCAACTACGGAAGGCTCATTCAAAACAACACCACGTCCTGGCACAAAAACAAGGATGTTCGCTGTGCCTAAATCTATTCCAAGTTTTTTTGAGAAAATACCCATATGGAGAATGTATCACAAAAATAATCACTTTTACAGGCCCTCACTTTTGGCCTTTTATCAATATTTATTTTTAATATATAAGCTATAATACAGTGGATATGAAAGACAATGTAAAAAACTGGTCAAAAGGCCTGGAAAAGGGAGACGTATTATGGGGAATTGGAGGAATAATTGTCATTCTAATATTTCTAGGATATGTTTTTGAATATAAACCAGAAAACGTTTTTCTTTTAGGAAAAAGTGGAACTCTAGCTCTTGAATTACCGCTAGTTCAAACAAATATTTTTATTGATGAAGAAAAAAAACTAACAACCACAAAGGAAAACGAGAATCCAGAATTCGAACTTTCTGCAAAAAAACATTCTGTCATTATTTCTCGAGATGGATATTACCCTTGGACAAAAGAAGTAATAATTCCCAATAATGGAAAAATAAAACTTTCTCCAATTTTTATAACAATAAATACCTCAGGACAAATAATTACAAAAAACGATCCGGAATATGTGAAGCTCCGAAGAATCGTTATCGAAAATCCCCTTCCAGCAAAGACCTCTCCAATAATTTCAAAAGACGGAATAGCTAGTTTGTGGATGGAGGACAATAAAATAATCGTGAGCGTAGCTAGTAGTACATATAATGTATTGCAACCTGACACCGCAATAAGAAGTGTGCATTTTTACAAAGACAGAGCGGACGTTGTGATATTTTCTACATCTAGCGCTATATATGCTATTGAAGTAAACAAAGAAGGTAAGCAAAACTTTATGCCTATATACAAAGGTGGTAGCCCAACTTTCTACAAAGACAATCCTAATTTTGTTTATGTTTGGGACAACGGAACTCTGATGGAGGTGATAATTTGACTCATTATAAATTTTTTGAAACACGTAGATAATTTCCTTATATAAAATAGGCCCGGATGCAATGTTTGCCATCCGGGACCTAGGTCTAACTAGAACACACTACTTCATGTTGGTGAGCGGAACGGCGTTCCCGCCGAGCGGGAAACGCAAAGCCGCCTTTGAAATCCCGGTTCAGAAGCTGCTACAGGCGCCACCACCACCCCGTTGAAATGACAGTCGGTAATTCTGGAACTCGTTGGAAAACGCGACCGGCGTCGTCCGGAACGCGGTCTGAAA